>JAUWQK010000055.1 GCA_030611115.1 Deltaproteobacteria bacterium | reverse complement strand
GATCCCTAATCCCCGGCCCCCTGGCAAGTCATACTCCCCTTTCTTTCTCAGGCCATATAATCTTGTGCAACTGAATTTGAAGTCTTACCCTAAGGTGGTCTTCAAGAATCCACTCTGCAAGTTGTGATGGATGCATTTGTTCAATCAGGGGAGAAAAAAGTATATTTCTCATGGAAAATCCGGAAGGTATTAATTTCGTCGTTTTTTTAGCAAATTCATAATCTTTGCGGCTTCCTAATACAAACTTTATCTGGTCATTCTGATTAAGTCTTTTAAGATTTTCCAAATCATTTTTATCATTCTCACCGCTTGAAGGGCATTTTATATCAACTATCTTTATACAACGGCTATCGACCACGCTTATGTCAACACTACCGTTTGTTTCTAATAAAACCTCATATTTTTTTTCCAGAAGCCTGTCAATCAATAGAGGCGTGTCGCCCTGAAGCAGAGGTTCACCACCAGTGATTTCAATAAGCGGGCATTTATAATTATCAACCCTGGACAGGATTTCTTCGATTCTCAATTCAACCCCTTCATAATAAGCATAGGCTGTATCACAGTATGAGCATCTTAAATTGCAGCCTGTAAGTCTGACAAAAACGCAGGGGACTCCACTATATATCGATTCGCCCTGAATGCTGTAGAATATTTCGTTTACTATAAGAGACATGGTAACTACTCAGGTTGTCAGGTTCACGGTTGGTTGCCTTGAAGCTTCGACAAACTCGGCACTTGCAAGATTCAGATAATATATTATATGGTACAAATCAACGTAAACAAAATGTTAACTACTCAGGTTCACGGTTCAACGGTTCAAGGTTAAAAAGCGATGAAAAAAATATGCCTGATGAAAAATACCATCCAGGAGTATGCATGGGGATCCCATACCGCTATTGCTGATCTTGTGGGCAATAACTCTCCTTCAACAAAACCCCAGGCAGAACTGTGGATGGGTGCGCACCCAAAGGCCCCTTCTCTATTAAAATATGATGACAAGTGGCTATCTTTGCTTGAATTGATAAAACAATTCCCGGCAGATATTCTCGGGAAAGATATAGCTGCAAAATTTGACAACAAACTTCCATATCTCTTCAAAGTCCTTGCTGCATCAAAACCTCTTTCCATACAAGCTCATCCAAGCATCAAGCAGGCAGAACAAGGCTTTGAAAGAGAAAACAGGCTCGGGATACCGTTAGATTCTCCAAACAGAAACTATAAAGATGAAAACCACAAGCCCGAGTGTATTTGTGCTTTGACTCCTTTTATGGCTCTATGTGGTTTTCGCAAAATTCCAGAAATCATTTCTCTTATGGAAAAAATCTGCCTGAAAGTTTTGTACAAAGAACTTAATAATCTTAAAAGACAACCAAATTCAGAAGGCTTGAAGAGTTTTTTTCACTCTATTATAACAATAAACGGCCGGAGAAAAAAACAAATCATAGAACACGCAATTACAAATGCACAAAAACTATCCGAAGCTAATCCGGGCTTTAAATGGATGATAAATCTTTACAAAGAGTATCCCGATGATATGGGAATTTTTGCACCAATTCTTTTGAATTTAATTTTCCTTAAACCCGGCCAGGCGCTTTTTCTTCCTTCGGGAGAGCTTCACGCATATCTCTATGGCCTTGGAATAGAATTGATGGCAAATTCAGACAATGTCCTTAGAGGCGGGTTAACAAAAAAACACATCGATGTTCCGGAACTTTTAAACGTACTTAACTTTGAAGAAACGGATGTTAATATTCTTTTATCGCAAAAGGATAAGGATTGTGAAGGAGTTTACCACAGTATGGCCGAGGAATTTGTTCTGTCTGTGATTTCTGATGAAAAAAACATATCATATACAAGCCCTGAAAAAAGAAGTGTTGAAATAATTCTTTGTACTGATGGAAAGGCTTGTATTACAGATATCAGTATAAATGAAAATATAGTTCTGAAAAAGGGGACATCGGTTATTATCCCCTCTTCGGTTAACAGGTATAGCATCGAAGGTAAAGCCACACTTTACAAAGCCTCAGTGCCTGTTTAAAAAACTCTTGACATACAAATTTTGATAATATAAATACGAGCGGTCAAAGTAAAAAAACAATTACAACTTATAGACTTTCAGATAATTCATTTCACAAGGCTAAAAGAAAAAATCTGAGTAAGTCGTGCTAAGTTGTACGTCGTCGAAGATTTTGACTGATAACGCAGTGAATTTATTTATCTGAAAGTCTATAGGAGATTTTAGTGGTGCACAAGCATTCGGGCAATAGTTATCGGTATTTTTATTACTATTTTTTTAGCATCAGTCTGCCTGCCTGGATGCGCTGAGACAAGATAAATTTAATAAGCGCAATAAGCCGTGGGTAGACTTCAAAACCCACGGTTTTTTAGAGGCCGTGGAGAAAACTTCACGGCCTTTTTAGGTTTAAACCTAAGTTGAGCTATTTTTTGCGAAGAAATGTGCCGAGATCTTGATGCAGCAAGGTTTGCGAAAACCGGAGGTATACCAATGGATATGTCGAGGATTTTTGTGAACCGTTGATGCGCAAGAGATCGGTGCAGATCGAGTAAAAAATCGCTCAATTTAGGTTAAAGGGGAGGTTAAAAAGGGGAGGAAAATATCATGACAATCTTAGGCAAACATATCCGCATGGAACGTATAATCAACCGGAATACAGGGAAAACCATAATTGTTCCTATGGATCACGGTATTTCTGTGGGCCCTATCGACGGTCTGCAGGATATGAAGAGTATTATACAAAAGGTGGCTGAAGGAGGCGCTAATGCCATTGTTGAACACAAAGGGCTTGTTGGTGAAGGCCATCGCGGCAAAGGTAATGACGTAGGCCTCATAATACATCTGTCCGGCTCAACAGCTCTATCACCTTATCCCAATGCCAAAACTCTTGTCTGCTCAGTAGAAGAAGCTGTCAAACTCGGTGCGGATGCTGTTTCCATACATGTAAACTTAGGTGATGCCGGGGAAAAGGAAATGCTGAATGATTTCGGCAAAGTCGCCTATGAGGCACGCACATGGGGCATGCCCCTTCTTGCGATGATCTATCCCAGGGGCGAAAAGATAAAGGACGAGTATGACGTCAAGGTCATCAAACACGCTGCCAGAGTTGGAAATGAGATGGGAGCGGATATCGTTAAGGTTTCGTACTCAGGTTCAACAGATAGTTTCAGAGAAGTTGTTGAAGGCTGTTCTATACCTGTGGTAATTGCAGGCGGAGCCAAAATGGACTCGGATCAGGAAATACTGGAAATGGTAAAAGGCTCAATTGATGCCGGAGGCTCCGGTGTTTCCATAGGTCGAAATGTTTTTCAGCATAGAGACCCAAAACTTATGGTTCAAGCTATTTCAGCCGTTGTAAATGATAAGAGCAGCGTAGAAGATGCCTTGAAAATTTTGGAATAGTTTTTTATTGGGGGGAAGATAATGCGAAAAATATGGGTAAAAGTGGATCCCTGGGATAAAAAAATGGTAACAACCGCCCTTGAAGGCGGGGCTGACGGCATAATGGTACCAAAGGGATTTACCGGTAAAGTAAAAGAACTGGGCAGAATTCAGACAATTTCAGAGGACGGCGACTTAAAGACAGGCGAAGATGTAATATTTTTTACAATTAAAAGCGGAAAAGACGAAGAAGAAATAGTAAAGCTCAGCCAGAATAAAAAAGTTATTCTTCAATGCAGTGACTGGACAATAATACCTCTGGAAAACTTAATAGCAAAAGGAGCTGAGGTTATTGCTCAGGTTAACAGTTTTGAAGATGCCCAAACCGCTTTCGGCATTCTGGAAAAAGGTGTAAATCATATCCTTTTTCATACAAAGGACCCGCTTGAATTGAAAAAGGCCCTTTCTCAACTGAGATCGCTGGAAGACAAAACTCCTCTTGAAACAGCCAGAATTGTGGAAGTAACTCCTGTCGGAATGGGTGACAGAGTCTGTATTGATACATGCACCTCAATGACTTCCGGGCAGGGAATGCTGATTGGAAACAGCAGCAGTGCATTGTTTCTGGTTCATTCAGAAAGTATTTCCAATCCATATGTGTCCCCCAGGCCTTTCAGGGTAAATGCAGGGCCGGTTCATGCATATACAAGGGTTCCCGGCGACAAAACCAAGTATCTTTCAGATCTTTCATCAGGAGATCAGGTAATGATCGTCGATTTCAAGGGCAACACGACAGTTGGAATTGTGGGTCGCCTGAAAATCGAGAAACGACCATTAATGCTGGTTAAGGCAGTTGTTGGTGACAAGCAGATATCTACTATTCTTCAAAATGCGGAAACAATTCGCTTGACCGATCCTGAAGGAAAAGCAGTATCAGTTGTAGCCCTGAAACCAGGAGATGAAGTTCTTGTGGCGATCGAGGATGGCGGCAGGCATTTCGGATATAAAATTGAAGAAACAATTACGGAAAAGTAATATTATGGCAAATTCCGAAAATACTAAAAACGATGATTCAACTCCAAAAATTGATACGCTGCGGAAATCCATAGATGATATTGACGACAATATTCTTGATCTTATCAACAGAAGGCTTCTGCTTGCAAAGAACATTGGACAAATCAAGGGACTGAACAATGAGCCGATTTTAGACAGCTCACGTGAAACAACAATTATCAAAAGGCTTTCAAGTATCAACAAAGGTCCCCTGATTAATAGTACACTAAGTCATATATTCACCGAGATATTTGCGTCGGCCCGTGAAATTCAAAAGCCGCAGCTTGTAACATATCTTGGGCCTGAAGCCACATTCACCCATATTGCCGCTATTAAGCATTTCGGACACAGTATATCATTTGTTCCACAGCCGAGTATCCGGGACATATTTTCCGAAGTTGAAAAAGGTGCATGCGATTACGGTGTTACACCTGTTGAAAACTCCATAGAAGGGGCTGTCAATTATACCCTGGACCTCTTCTTTGAATCCAATCTAAAAATATGTGCCGAATTATATCTTAATATATCTTTGGATCTTTTATCAAAATCAGGGAACCTGGATGATATCAAGGTAATATATTCACACCCTCAACCAATCGGGCAGTGTCGAGGATGGCTCAGAAAAAATTTACCTGAAATTGTGCCGGAAGAATGTAGCAGCACGGCTTATGCAGCCCAAAAAGCCGCTGAAAATTCAGAAGCAGCCGCAATTGCAAGTAGTGAAGCCGCAAGATTGTATAATTTGCAAATAGTTGCATCTAAAATTGAGGATTTTTCAAGAAATATAACCAGGTTTCTGGTAATTGGACGAGATGAAATCCACATGACAGGAAACGATAAAACATCAATCATGTTCGTAACTTCTCACGTTCCAGGAGCTCTCTACAGAGTCCTGGAGCCAATTGCAAAATCCGGAATAAACATGCTTAAGCTTGAGTCGAGGCCGACTAAACACGAAAACTGGAGCTACTTTTTCTTTGTTGATTTAGAGGGACATATCGAAGATCCAAAAGTTCAGGATACAGTATCAAAAATGAAAAATCTCTGCCAGTACCTTAAACTGCTTGGTTCATATCCAACGTTTCAGGATTAAGGGTTAAGGGCAGGGATTGGGGATCAGGGGTCGGGGATTAGGGATTAGGGATTAGGGATTAGGGGTCATAAGAATTCAAAATACTCGTTGCTCGTTGCTGGTTGCTCGTTGCTGGTAAAAGGAATCGCTTCTCTCTATTATTTTTAATAAAATACCTTGTGTTAATCAGAAACAAGCAACAAGCAACTTTATGTATTATTAACGTATTGCTTTTGTCCAAAAAAATAGCGTATTTCTTAACAAAATATCGAGGTCTGAATTATGGATATTGATGCGAACACTTCTCTTTTTTGCGTTATTGGAGATCCCATATCTCACAGTCTTAGTCCTGTTATGCATAATAGTGCATTTGCCGATGCAGGATATAAAGGAGTTTATCTTGCATTTAATGTTAAAGACGTGGCTTCAGCCGTTGCTGGAATAAGGGGACTTGGCATTAAAGGCGTTAGTGTCACTATACCGCATAAGCTGACTGTAATGGCATTTTTAGATGAAATAGATGAAAGCGCTATAAAGATTGGAGCTGTAAATACTATAATTAACAGGCAGGGTAAACTTTTTGGTAGTAATACAGACTATCTTGGAGCAACAAACGCTCTGCTGGAAAAAACAAGCATCAAAGATAAAGATGTTATAATGATAGGTGCCGGAGGCGCTGCACGTGCTATTGGGTATGGCATATTATCAGAAGGCGGCAGGTTAACTATTGTAAATATATTAGAAGATGAAGGGAAACAACTGGCAAGAGATCTTGGTGTGGAATATTATCCATTGCAGGGGTATAAAAATTATGACTGCCAAATACTTATTAATGCGACACCTATTGGGATGGATCCAAATGTTGACGAAATGCCAATAAAAAAAGAGTATCTGCAAAAAGATATGGTTGTGATGGATGTTGTTTACAATCCCCTGAAAACCCGGCTTTTAAAAGAGGCTGAAGATATCGGCTGCATTACAACAGGCGGAGTTTCAATGTTTGTTTACCAGGGTGTCGCTCAGTTTGAATTATGGACAGGGAAGAAAGCGCCTGTTGATGTTATGAGAAAAACCGTGCTGGATGCTCTTATCTAGCGGTTTACGGTTTACGGTTTACGGTTGATCAAAGCATAAAACAGTAAACCGACAACCGTGAACTGTAAACTGTAAACCGTAAACTGATATTTATGCTTGAAATTAAGACACAAAAAATAAAAAACTGTGAAGTTAACGTTCCAGGCTCAAAGAGTTATACCCACAGAATTCTTATAGCAGCAGGTCTTTCAGATGGAGTCTGCAATATAATAAATTGCTTAAAAAGTGAAGACACCCTGCTCACCCTGAACGCTCTGAAACAATTAGGCGTAAGAATAGATGAAGACGAAGAGAAGGTTGTAGTACATGGCTCTAAAGGATTGCTAAAACCTTGTAAAGATCCAATCTATCTTGCTAATTCCGGAACGTCAATGCGTCTTTTAACCGGAATTGTTGCAATCGGGGATGGCACATATACACTTACAGGCACAAAACGTATGCTTGAAAGGCCGATACAGGATCTGCTGGACGGCTTGAATCAGATGGGTGTTGAAGCCTTTGCCGTCAATGCCAATGGATGCCCTCCAATAAAAATCAAGGGCGGCAAAATAGATGGCGGTCATGTGGACATTAATTGCAGTATAAGCAGTCAGTATCTTTCTTCACTGCTCTTAATGGCGCCATATACTGATAAAGGCCTTGAAATAACTGTAATTAGAGGACCGGTTTCCAGGCCTTATATTGATATGACTGTCGATATTATGACGAGGCTTGGGGTTAAGGTTGCTCGAAACGGATACAGCAGCTTTAATGTCCCTGGAAATCAAATATACAAGGCAGGTAATTATTATGTTGAACCGGATTGTTCCCAGGCTGGATACTTCTGGGCTGCTGCTGCTATAACAGGTGCAAAGATAAAAGTTAAAGGAATATCAAAAAAATCAAGTCAGGGTGATGTGCGTTTTGCAGATGTTCTGGAAGAAATGGGTTGTAAGGTATCTCATGAAAATGACGGCATTTCCGTGTGCGGGGATAAACTCTCGGCCATTGAGGTTGATATGGCCAACATGCCGGATATAGTCCCTACCCTTGCTGTTGTGGCGGCTTTTGCCAGAGGAACAACCATTATAAAAAATGTTGCACATTTAAGAGAAAAAGAATGTGATCGTCTAAGTTCTGTGGCAACAGAACTTTCAAAGATGGGAATTGAAGCAAATACAACTGAAAATGGTTTGGTTATAAAAGGCGGAAAGCCGGTTGGGGCAGAAATCAACACATACAATGATCATCGGATAGCCATGAGTTTTGCTGTTGCGGGCCTTGTGGTTCCAGGCATCAAAATAAAAGATGAAAAATGTGTAGAAAAATCTTTTCCTGAATTCTGGAATGTCTTTAAAGGGCTTTACGAATAGTAACTGCTCAGGTTCACGGTTCAATGGTTCACGGTTCAATGGTTAGAGAGCGATGAAAATTGAACGGTTTGAAGATATTGAGGCATGGCAACTGGCACGTGAATTGGCTCGAAAA
>JAUWQK010000147.1 GCA_030611115.1 Deltaproteobacteria bacterium | reverse complement strand
AATTGAACATTTTTCAAAGGTCTCAAAAATCGGAAATGGTTAATAAATGGAAAAGATTGGTATAGCTTTAGGCGCTGGTGGCGCCAGAGGATTGGCCCATATTTTGATGCTGGAAACCTTGGACGAGCTGGGACTTAAGCCTGCCTACATCAGTGGCGCCAGCATTGGTGCAATTGCAGGTGTACTTTACTGTTCGGGCATGACAGGTAAGGAATTGCGAGAATTGTTAAATACATTGACAGTTCCAGAACGTAATAGCATTAAAAATATTTTTAACCTGAAGTGGCTTGATTTCATTATGCCAAAGTTTGATGGGGCTGGTTTACTAAAAGCTGAAAATTTTATCAATTTTTTGTTTGGGTCTATTTCTGCACGAACCTTTGAGGAACTTGATATTCCCCTGTTTGTTGTAACGTCAAATTTTTGGACACGTGAAGAGGTGGTCTTTAAAAGCGGTGAGCTGGTTTCCGCTATGCAGGCCAGCATATCTCTGCCCGGAATCTTTGCACCGGTATTGATAGATGGCAATGTCTTAATAGATGGCGGAGCTGTAAATCCCGTGCCTTTCGATATATTACCGAATGATTGTGATCTAACTATTGCGATTGATGTTATTGGACACAGGACAGCGGGCCCGGATCTCATGCCTTCCCTGATGGAGGCTGTTTTTAACACTTTTCAAATAATGGAGAAAAGTATAACCAGGCAGAAACTGCGTGTTGTCTGTCCTGATATCTATATAGAGCCTCATATTTCGGATGTTCGTGTTCTGGAATTTCACAAGGCAGAGCATATATTCAGGCAGGCGCAACCTGCCAAAGATCAGTTGAAACGTGAGCTTGAGAAGAGGCTGAAATAGAGTCGACGCAGCAACCTAAGAGAGAATGTGAAAAATCACCTGCCACCCGTAGAACGTCCAACATCCAACATCGAACATCGAATTTTGAATAAGGTATTCTGCCAATTTATAAACTGACGGAGCGAAGCGATTTCATCATTCGATGTTCAACGTTGGATGTTCGATGTTCAAAAAACGCTTTATTCTGCCCTTCAATATTCTCTTATCATAAACATTTTATTTCTTAATCCTACGACCATGCCATTAGGAGCCTTGTACATTGCTTCGCAAATTAACCAAAGGAATAAACTTGTAGTTTATTGGGAGGGGGAATTACTTTGCCATTATCGAAATTTATGCAAGAAAAGCTCCCTGTGCTTTTGAGAAGATATGAAATTTCTTACTGTAAAGAAGCTGATTTCATTGAATATTTTATCACTGACAAGAGCACACACGAACAAATCTCGTATGCCCTGGTATTGTCTTTAAACAGGTTTGCCAAACAAATTAATGTGGGAAGGTTTTGTCCTGAACTGTATAAAGAGCCTCATTGCAAATATCTTTCGGCAGCTTGTTTTTATTTCTTGATACATCATTTCGCAAAAATTTATCATTTAGCTGAAGGATATGGTATTTATCTTGAGACAAAACCAGCAACCTATAAAAAGTTCTTTTCTATGCTCAAAGATTTTAACTTGAAAGTAAAAAGAATTATACTTTGTAATACTGCCGAGGTCTGTGATGTATATCATCAAGATAATATTGATACTTCGATGGTTGTAAAGGAAGTTTTTTGTAATTGACGGTGGTTAAAAAATTTCCCTAAAATTTTTCTTTAGTTCGCACATGGAAACTGCTTTCAAAAAGGACTTTACTTTGCCAAGGTCTTTTTGGCCTGGGGCGGACTCTACACCTGAACTGACGTCCACAGCATCCGGCATGCTGACCGATACAGCATGAGAAATATTTTCTGGCGCCAGACCACCGGCCAGGATCAGGGGATATTTACAGCCAAAGCTTTTAACTTTTTCCCAGTCCCATTCTATTGCGTTGCCTCCCGGCAGAACTCCTTTGCCGCGTTCCACCAAAAATGCGGATGCTTCGTAATTTTCCGCTTCTTCAATAGTCGGATTTCCTTCTGCAAACAAAGCCTTTATTACAAGACGATTTTCTTTTTGAAGTCTGCTGACAAGCTCAGGGGATTCTTGGCCATGCAACTGGACTGCATTAAGGCCACAGAATTCAACCTTATGCATTATATTCGAAAAACTCTCATTAACAAATACTCCTACGGTTTTTACTTCTGAAGGTAAGGCCATAGAAATTTCTTTTGCCTGAATTTCAGACAAATGCCTTGGACTTTTTGGGAAAAAAACACAGCCGATTGCATTTGCCCCGAGATCAGCACATCCAAGAGCTTCCTCAACACTGGTCAGACCACACACCTTAACCTGGGGACAGTTATGTTTTTTTGTTTTTTGAGGCATGATTCTAACTTCGACCCCCTATCCTATGTTAACGTCAATTAATGCTTACAAAACAAAATATTGAAAAGTGAAAAGTGAAAATTTGTGGAATCGCTTCGCTCTATCATTTCTTATAAAATTAATAGAATACCTTCAATATTCAATTTGCTTCCGGCTTGTCCTGGTCAGAGTTTAACCTATACTGATTATTAATTCCCCATGATTGACCTTAGAAATGCTTGGCAGTTTTCAGCTCTCACAAGACTTTCTCCGATAAGAAAATTCCATATACCTGCCTGCTGATTTTTAACAATATCATCTCTGTTTTGTATTCCACTGGCAGCAACAGCTATTTGATACGGCTCAAGAAGCGATACCAGTTTGATAGCTGTATCGATATTGGTTTCAAAAGAACTTAAGTTTCGATTGTTAATCCCGATCAGCCTGGCTTTTGCCCGTGTTGCTGCTTCAAGATCTTTTTCCGAGTGTATTTCCACAAGAGCATCGAGTTTGAGTTCGTTGCAGAGTTTTAAATAATCACGCAATTGTTCCTGCGAAAGAATACGGGCTATAAGAAGCACTGCATCTGCTTCCATGACTGAAGATTCATATATCTGATATGAAGAGATTAAAAAATCTTTTCGAAGTACAGGCAGAGTTGATGCGTTACGAGCTTTTTTCAGGTCATCTAAACTGCCTTTAAAATAAGGCTGGTCCGTAAGCACGGATATAGCAACCGCTCCTCCCTTTTCATATTCCAGAGCATATGCTGCCGGATTCAGGTTTAGACAAATGTCGCCCTTAGAGGGAGATGCACGTTTGATTTCCGCAATGATGTTAACTCCTGAATGGCCTGGTTTCTCAAGTTTTTTAATAAACGGCCGTCTTTTAATAGATGTAAAAGCATCCTTACACAGTTGACTCTCTGGAATAAGTTTTTTTGCCTCTGCAATTTCTTCTTTTTTATGTTTAACTATTACTTCTAAAAAATCTTTTTCCATTTATCCATTTTCCTGTGTAAAACGAACGAGCTCTTCCAGTTTTTCTATAGCATATCCTTTGTCAATGGAATTTTCAGCAAGCTTTATTCCTTCCCGGAAATCTTTTGCTTTTCCTGCTGCAACAAGTGCTGCAGAAGCATTTATCAATACCACATTGCGTTTTGTACCTTTTTCTCCTTCAAAAATTCTTCTGGTTATTTTAGCATTAGTCTCAGGATCTCCTCCTTCCAGATCCTTTGGATTTGCACTTTTTCCAAAAAATTGTTCCGGGGTTATATCGTAAGTGTTTATCAGATCATCTTTGAGTTCAGATATGCGTGTTGGAGCACAGACTGAAATTTCGTCAAGCCCGTCGTGTCCATGTACGACAAATGCGTGTTTTGTGCCGAGCATTCTCAGAGCATAAGCAAACATTTCAGTCAACTGTGGCGCATAGACTCCAAGAAGCTGGCAATTTGCGGCAGCGGGATTTGTCAGAGGTCCCAGCATGTTGAAAATACTGCGAAGCCCGATTTCTTTTCTTGCTTTTGCAGCATATCTCATTGCTCCATGATAAAGGGGTGCGTATAAAAAGCCAATGCCGATTTCCTGAATAGCTTCTTCTACTATTTCCGGGTTTGTATCCAGTTTTACTCCCAGGACTTCAAGAAGATCTGCACTGCCGCATCGGCTTGAAACAGAACGATTCCCGTGTTTGGCTACAGTCACACCGCAACCTGCAACAACAAAAGCGGTTGTGGTTGAAATATTAAATGTTTGAGAGGCATCTCCACCGGTTCCGCATGTGTCCACCACATTGGGAGCTGAGACCTGAATGCGCAGAGCTTTTCTGCGCATGGCTCGAGCTGCGCCGGCCAGTTCTTCAAAGGTTTCGCCCTTTGTGGCTAAAGCGGCCATAAACGCACCAATCTGGGCGTCAGTAACATTACCTGAAAAGATTTCAGTGATCATTTGAGACATTTCAGCTTCATTCAAATCATTTCTGTTAACAATTTTTTGAAGATTTTCCCGAAACATAGCGCTTATTCTCCTTTTTGTACTGGTTCAACTTTAAAGTAAGCAGGATACCTTAACTTTAGCTCACTTGCAATTGATAATTATTATCATGGTAAGATATTTCGTAACTACCTATGTTCACGGTTCCACGGTTCCACTGTTCACGG
>JAUWQK010000229.1 GCA_030611115.1 Deltaproteobacteria bacterium | reverse complement strand
TAATGCTAAAATCAGATCTGATAGAGGATCATCTTTCAGGACATAAGCGGATATCCCCGCCTTGAAAAGATCGATAACAAACTCTTTATCAGAATGCATGGTATAAATGACGATCTGATTTCCAGGGTTTAATCCCTTTATTTGTCTGGTGGCCTCTATGCCGTTGAGATTTGGCATCGAAATATCCATTATTACTATATTGGGTTCTAAAGACTTGGCAAATTCCACGGCCTCAAGTCCATCAACAGCTTCGCCCACCACCTTAAATTCCGGATGCTCTTGCAGGGCACTCTTGATCCCTTCAATCACCACCCGATGATCATCTGCGATAAGAATCTTTGTTTTAGGCATTGTTTCTACCAGTTACGGGTTATTTCCAATTTTTCTCCACGTATTGGATGAATCCGTTTATCTTTCGCCCTAATTCATTAAGAGTCAAGGAAAAAACTCATTTCTTTTTCGTTTAGTTCATAAGTATCATTTATGAAATTCAAATAAAGGATGGTTTCAACCCGCAACCCGCAACCCGTAACCCGTAACCCGCAACTCAAATCGGAATTTCCACCAACAAATGTGTTCCTTTGCCGGGCTGTGACTCTATGGTGAACTCTCCATCAAGTTGTACTGCTCTCTCCTTCATAATGAGAAGCCCGAGTGATCCCTTTCTTTTTGAGGGCTTCATTACCTTGTCCTGATCAAAACCAACGCCATTATCTTCCACGCTCAATAAAAGCTTTTTGTCTTTCTTACCAGATTCACAAAAATATTCTTAGCCCGGGCATGTCTGATGATATTGGTTAATGCCTCCTGTGCGATACGGTAAACGGCAAGTTCCTTTGCTTCTTCAAATCGTTTAGGAATCCCTCGACTAAAAAAACGGATTTCAATATCCGTCTGCTGCTGAATTTCGTTGAATAGCTCCCGAAGGGAAGACACTACGCCCAGAGACTCTATCATGGCGGGCCTCAGCCCGCGAGAGACATTCTTAATATCCTTTATCGCTTGAATCGTTCTTTCTTGAACGACTGCTATCTGCGCTCCCAGCTCTGTACCGCCAGGCTTCAATTTCCCATTGATCATTTCAAGGTTCAGCTTGATGGAGGTCAGGATTTGGCCAATGTGGTCATGAAGTTCCATGGCGATCTGCCGGCGGTCTTTTTCCAGAAGATCTATAAGGCTCTTGGATAATATCTTCCTTTGATTATGCTCTTTTAAAAGTTCTTCATTTAAACGTTTCAAATCCTTCTCTGCCTGCTTGCGTTGAGTTATATCGCTTATAATGTGCACAGCGCTGGTAAGATTTCCCGTTTCATCTATTAGAGGATCGACAGCAATATCAAGCCATTTGTGATCAACCTTCAAAACAAGGCTTTCTCTGCGAAGAGTTTTTTTCATGCGTACAATTGGGCAACATTTTATAGGTTTGTCCGTTCCATGCATAAGTTCCCAGCAAGTGCCGCCGATTATTTCTTTGGAGGATTTTTTCAGAAGGCCTTCCATTGCCTTATTGCATCGTAAAATCTTTCCATTCATGTCCAAAAGACAAATAGCGTCATTAATGGCATCAAAGGTAGTCTGCCACTGTACTAAACAGGCTTTCGGCAACATCTCTTTTTGATCGATTTCTTCGTGCATTGGTTTTTCAGCCATCACTCATTCCTTTTATCAGCCTCAGGCTGATTGAGTATCACTCAATTTGGGTTCAAAGGCCTCACCCTGATAATCCTAAAAAACTACCCGGGCCTGCATTGCATCCCCAAAAAATATTGCGGATATTTTCTGAAATATTCTTAACCTGTATTTCTCATAAATAGCCTGTTGTAAATACCAACCACAAGGTATTGTATAGCTGATAAATCAAAACTACCAATAAAAAATAAATTTTTAAAAGTTGTAAATTTACCGTCATTTTTATCTTGACACTTGATTTTAAATGGTTCAAGAAAAAAGAATATTTAATACGCTGGATTTAAGGAGTATGTTAATATGACTATTGTAAGATGGGATCCTTTGAGAAACGTAGCGACCCTTCAAGACCGCATAAACCGCATGTTTAGTGAAGCATTTGCCGGTTCAACGGACTTTGAAGACGAGGTCGGCATGTCCGCCTGGAGACCAGCGGTAGATATTTTTGACACTGATAACGCAATCGTCATAAAAGCAGAACTCCCTGGTATAAAAAAAGATGATGTATCCATAGATGTTAAAGGCAATGTGTTAATAATTAAAGGGGAGCGTTTTTTTGATAAAGAAACCAAGGAAGAAAATTACTACAGAAAAGAGAGGAGTTTCGGTAAATTCCAGAGGTCTTTCACTTTGCCGGATGCGGTAAATCCTGAAGCAATTAAGGCAAATTTCAAAAACGGGGTTCTTGAAATAGAAGTACCAAAGCCTGAGGAAAAAAAGCCTAAACAGATAAGCATTAATGTAGAATAAATAAAACTTCCATGATACCTAAGTTGAGCGATTTTTTGCGAAGAAATGTACCGAGATCTTGATGCAGCAAGGTTTGCGAAAAGCGCAGGCATACCAATGAATATGTCGAGACTTTTCGCAAGTCCTTGATGCGCAAGAGATTGGTGCAGATCGAGTAAAAAATCGCTCAACTTATAGGTCTTCGCAGATGAATTGATGCTAAAATTTATATCCCCTTGATTTTAGCGCAAAAATCAAAAAGCCATGTTTGTGCGTCCCAAACCGGCATACATGATACAGTGTTACATCAGTTGCATTGTACAATAAGAGTAT
>JAUWQK010000073.1 GCA_030611115.1 Deltaproteobacteria bacterium | reverse complement strand
TCCTTGAACTTGAAAAAATTTTCTAGTTTTCGTTCGGGCACTAAATATTAATCTGACATATTTTTACATTGACTTGTTTATAATCCTGTGTTAGAAGATTTAATCTAACATGGTCTGATTTAAGCCTGTCTAACAGTCAATGATAAGGCTTCCAAACCATGAAAAAAGAATCAAAATCAAGAATAAAGTCTTGGAGAGAACTTGCATTTTACAGTAGTATTGGCCTGTCCGTAGCTATCTCGATTTTTATTGGACTTGCCATAGGTCTCTATATTGACAAGAGATATAACACATCGCCCTGGTTTATGTTTATATTTCTTTGTTTGGGAATTGCGGCAGGTTATAAAAATATAGGACTTGCAATAAAAAAAAGCAGGAAATTCTGATAGAAAGATTGAAACTGTGGTTATTGAACAACGTCTCATAAAATTCGTCACAATAACAAATTGGATTCTGTTCTCTATTGTCAGTATTGCCGGCTTTTTAATTACCACACCGAATTTCGCTAAGGGAATCATATTCGGAGGACTGATTGTTACAATAAACTTTCATATGCTTTACCGAACTCTTAAGAAGGCTTTCAGGCCTCCGCATTTAGCTTCTCATAATATTATTTTAGCCAAATATTATCTACGTTTTATTGTAAGCGGTTTTATTATATTTGTACTTATATCAAACCATTATGTTAATCCGATAGGACTTTTTATTGGTCTTTCCGTTGTAGTCGCAAGTATAATGCTTGCAACTATATGTGAAGTAAAAAAACTATTTTTCGAGGAGGCAATTTAAAGTGGAACATCCATATTTATTCTTTGTCAAGTTGTTTGAGCTGATCGGGCTTGGTCATTTTGCACACTCATATCCACATGTAATTTACTCGTGGGTTATTATGACTTTTCTCATAGTTATGGGTGCAATTGCCTCAAAGGGCATAAGCATGATTCCTTCAAAAACACAAAATGTTTTTGAAGTTATTATCTCCAGCATAGAAGACTTCATGATCACCGTAACCGGAGAAGAAGGCAGGTGGCTTTTCCCTATAGCTGCAACTGTATTTCTCTATGTTTTTGTATGTAACATTTCAGGGCTTATACCGGGCTTTTTTCCACCAACCGCCAGTCTGAATACAACTCTTTCATGCGCTCTTCCCGTTGTTATTTTTACTCACATTATCGGTCTTAAATTCCATGGAGTAAAATATATTAAACATTTTCTTGGCCCTGTATGGTGGATGGTTCCCCTCATTTTCGTTATTGAAATAATAGGTCATACAGCACGTATTCTTTCACTCACGTTCAGGCTTTTCGGTAATATTATGGGCCATGAACTGGTCTTGGGTATTCTTTTTGGACTGGCGGGACTTTTCTTTGCCCCTCTGCCGATCATGGCGCTTGGTATTTTTGTCAGTTTTGTACAGGCGTTTGTCTTCTTTTTGCTTTCAATCATGTATTTTAGCGGCGCAATGGAACATGCGCATTAAAAAATAATAATAAGCAATTTATTTGTTATTAAATAATGGGATAATGGAAGAAGCAAAATAAAAAAATCTTAAAAAAGGAGGTAGAGTTTTATGGGTGAACAAGCATTACAATTCTTTATCGCATGCGTTACTGCTGCTGGTTTCGGGATCGCTATAGCAGCTTTTGGTTGCGGCATCGCACAGGGTATTGCCTGCAAATCTGCAGTCGAAGGTATTGCAAGAAATCCTGAATCATCAGGTAAAGTAACAGTTACCATGATTATCGGTCTCGCCTTGATGGAGTCACTGTGTATTTATACGCTGGTTGTTGCTTTGATTCTTATCTATGCACATCCTCAGGCAGGTGCAATTGCAGCACTGTTTGGCGCTGGTGGTCATTAATAAAAAAAACCAGACTTAGTTAAAAAAATAGTTAAAAAACAAAACAGGGTATTGTCTTTAACATGACAATACCCTGTTTTATTTTTCCCACCTCAGCTATTCAAAAATCATGACCACTCAATTATTTGTAGAATAAGATGCAACTTCTCAATAAACTTAAAAGTCCATAGTTCTTTCTAACTCCATGAATTTTAAAGAAATATCCTATTGGCCGAATCGTCATTCCCGCGAAGGCGGGAATCCAGCAAACTGAATGGGTTATGGATTCCTGCCTTCGCAGGAATGACAGAACTTTGGACTGTGCAGTCAATAAGTTTGGGCAATTTTTTAAAAAATTTGGTACCCGAACTTTTTGAGAAGTTACTTATATTGGAGTTTGGCGCAATCTAACACTTTTAATTACATCCGATAAAATCTTTTCTTTCAAAAATATGCAAGTTGATGTAATAATAAAATTTACAAACCTATTTTATGTAACATTTAGCTTTGTGAAACAAAAATGAAAATACTATTAACGAACGATGATGGAATTTATGCAGAAGGGTTGTGGGCTCTGCACAGGAAATTTACAGAACAGCATTCTGTAACGATAGTTGCCCCTGACCGGGAACGGAGCGCTGCGGGTCACGCTATAACTCTGCACAAACCGTTACGGACAGCCAGAATTTCATTCAATGGAGGATGCGGTCATGCTGTAAACGGTACACCTGCTGATTGCATCAAGCTTGGCATACTTGAAATACTTGACTCACGTCCTGATATTGTGATTTCAGGCATCAATCCCGGAGCAAATGTTGGGATTAATGTCAATTACTCCGGAACTGTCGCGGCCGCCAAAGAAGCAGCTCTTTACGGAGTACCTTCAATAGCTGTTTCAATAGGAAGTCATGAAACAGATAACTATAATGATGCTGCTTTATTTGTGGAGATTCTGACAAAAGATCTATTAGAAAAAGGATTGCCTTTTGGAACATTTTTAAACGTAAATATTCCTGACCTTCCTTTAAAAAAGATTGAAGGGGTGCGTATTTGCAAGCATGGCACCGGGCTATACTCAGAATATATAGATAAAAGAGTTGATCCCAGAAATCGTACATATTACTGGCAGGGATGCGACCTGCAAACCTCTGTTGATGACTCAGATACAGATGATGCTTTCCTGTGCCGGAATTACATATCAATAACCCCGATTAAATGCGATATGACGGATTATGGCGTACTTGAAGAACTTAAAGGGTGGAAAATAAATAAAAAAGTCTCAAAGCAATCAGGCGGTGGTGTTTAATGAAAAAGCAATTCATCAATTCAATTAAGACAGGCGATATTGTCGATGACATATTTGTGCTGTCTGAAAAAAACCTTGCGCAGAAAAAAGATGGAAATAATTTCTTAAATATTTCCCTTTTAGACAAAACAGGCATTATAAAGGGTGTTGTGTGGAATAATGTCGACCAGATATCAGCAAAAATATCTGCCGGCGACTTTGCTCGTGTCAAGGGAACTGTTACAGAATACAGGGGATCTCTTCAACTGGTCGTTAAAAATATAGAAGCGTGTTCAGCAGACTCAATCGATCCTTCAGACTTTCTGCCGGAATCCAAATTTAACAGAGATGCCATGTTTGAGCGCCTGTTAAAATTAACTGAAACCGTTGAAACCTTGTATCTAAAAAATCTTCTTGAGGCTTTCTGGAATGATGATGAATTCGTCTCCAAATTTAAGAGAGCGCCTGCGGCAAAAAAAATGCATCATGCATACATAGGCGGCCTTATTGAACATACACTCTCCATGGCGCGGCTTGCCGATAAAATAGCCGAGCACTATCAATATATTGGAATTGACCGGGATATTCTTATTGCAGGCGCAATACTTCACGATATCGGGAAAATAAGCGAGTTCGACTATAAAGTTAAGATAGATTATTCAGACGAAGGAAGGCTGCTTAACCATATTGTCATAGGCGTCCAGATGATCGAGGAAAAACTCAGAAATATTAAAAATTTTCCTGATGAACAGGCATTATTAATCAAACATATGATTGTAAGCCATCATGGAACAAGAGATTTTGGTTCGCCTGAACCACCCAAAACGATTGAGGCTGTATTACTTAACTATATTGACGAGATAGATTCAAAGGTAAACGGCATACGGGAATTTATTGACAGAGAAAACCCCGGTGAAAAATGGACATCCTTTCACAGATTACTGGAACGTTATTTTTACATGGGAAAAAATAAAGAAGATTTATAACAGTTCAGCCACCAAGGCGCAAAGGCACAAAAGAGGAATATGGCTGATAAATTGGTGAATTGCGAATTTAGGAATTGAGGAATTATAAATGCAAACATCCTTCAATTCGGAATTCCTAAATTATGAATTTTAGAGAATTATATTATAATCTTGGTGTCTTAGTGTCTTTGTGGCGAAACAATAACGAAGAATTAACTGATTAAAATGTTTATAACTCTTGAAGGCATAGAAGGTTCAGGCAAGACGACTCAGATAAAGAATATAGCTGAATTCTTGCAGAGTAAAGGTCAGGACTGCGTTATAACCCGGGAGCCTGGAGGTACGAAGACCGGAGAAAAAATTCGGGCTATCCTTCTTGATCCCGAAAGCAAAGACATGGATCCTCTAACTGAGCTTCTTCTGTATATGGCAGACAGGTCTCAGCATATTAAGAAATTTATATATCCATCCTTATCTTCAGGCAAAACCGTTTTATGTGATCGTTATTATGATGCCACAGTTGTCTATCAAGGCTTTGCAAGGGGACTTGATATAGAACTTATAAACAGGTTGCATGAATTGGTCTTTGAAGATTTAAAACCCGACATAACGATTCTTCTTGATCTGCCACCTGAAACAGGCTTAACGCGCGCATGGGAACAAATAGAAAACGGCTCAAGGACCGCTCTTGAAACCCGTTTTGAAAAAGAAACCCTCTCATTTCACCAAAAGGTAAGAGCCGGCTACCTTGAGCTTGCTAAAAAAGAGCCTTTGAGATTCAGAATTGTTGATGCATCAAATGATGAAAATCAAGTCAAAAATGATATAATGAAGATTTTATCAGTATCAGAAGTTAAGAATATCAGTAGACTATAACCTTTGAACCTTGAACCCTGAACCTGGAACCGATCACTTTGGACATAAAGCCAATGATTCATTCTATCTTAGCTGCCATAGGCAATACGCCGCTGGTGGAAATAAGGAAATTAAACCCGAATCCAAAGGTTAAGATACTCGCAAAACTGGAATATTTTAACCCCGGAGGTTCAATAAAAGACAGAACCGCTCTTTATATGATTGAGGAAGCGGAAAAATCCGGTTTGCTTACACACAATAAGACGGTTATCGAGGCTACAAGCGGTAATACAGGAATTGGACTCGCTCTGGTATGTGCTGTAAAAGGGTATAAGCTGCTGTTAACAATGTCTGAGTCTGTAAGCGTTGAAAGACAAAAGATCTTGAAGGCCCGGGGCGCTGAAATTTTACTGACGCCCGGGCATCTTGGAACAGATGGCGCCATTGAGGAGGTATATAATCTGGCGCTGGAAAACCCGGATATGTATTATATGACAGATCAGTTCAATAATGAAGCCAACTGCCTGGCGCACTACCATGGAACAGCCGAAGAAATTTGGGAACAAACCAAAGGCAATGTATCAATGATTGTTGCAACCATGGGAACAACCGGTACTCTCATGGGCGTCTCAAAAAGGCTGAAAGAATACAACCCTGATATAAAAATAATCGGCGTAGAACCCTACCTCGGGCATAAAATCCAGGGCTTAAAAAATATGAAGGAGGCATACCGTCCGGAAATTCTTGAAAAAAACCGTCTTGATAAAATAGTCAATATTGAAGACGAAGAAGCCTTTGAAATGACAAGGAAACTTGCAAAAAAAGAAGGCCTGTTCGTCGGCATGAGCAGTGGCGCAGCTATGGTTATCGCCGGAAAAGAAGCTGAAGACATGACTGAAGGTACAATAGTTGTAATATTCCCGGACGGTGGTGAGCGGTACCTCAGCACACCACTTTTTGCAGTACAAGACAACGTAGGCCTTCGATTTTTTAATACAATGAGCCGGACTAAAGAACCATTTGATCCGATTCAGCCAGGGAAGGTTTCCATATATTCATGCGGACCTACAGCTCACGCCAGAATGGACATGGGAGAATGCCGGCGTTTTGTCTTTGCCGATCTTCTAAGCCGTTATCTTGATTTCAGAGGTTATTTTGTCACCCACATCATGAATATAACTGATATGGATGACAAAACCATAAATGGTTCTGAAAAAGCGGGTCTTTCTCTCTCTGAATTCACAGAAAAACACATTGATTATTTCAAGAAAGATCTGGCCGACCTTAACATTAAACCTGCTACGGAATATCCAAAGACAAGCGAACATGTCGAAGACATGGTCTTGCTGGCTGAAAAACTCGTTAATAAAGGATTTGCATATGAAAAACTCCGTTCGCTGTATTTTGATATCTCCCGTTTTTCAGATTATGGAAAACTATCAGGTATTGACTTAAACAAGATAAAAATCGGAGCAACAGTAGATCTGGATGAATATGAAAAGGACAATCCACGAGACTTTACTCTCTTAAAAAGATCCAGGCTTTCAGAGCTCAAAAGGGGAATATATGTCAAGACAGAGTGGGGTAATGTTCGCCCATCATGGCATATACAGTGCGCTGCCATGTCCATGAAATATCTTGGCGAATTCTTTGATATCCATACCAGCAGCAGAGCGCTCATATTTCCCCATCATGAAAATGAAATAGCCATAGCTCAATGTTTAACCGGCAAGTCCCTGGCCAAATACTGGATTCATTGTGATCAGGTTCTGATTAACGACAAGAACATGGGTAACAAAAAAAACAGGTTTACTCTTGAAGAACTCTATGGTCTCGGCTTTTCCGGAAGAGAAATAAGGTACTGGCTTTTTTCAAGCCATTACGGAAAACCCATTAATTTCTCAGTCGAACGGCTCGAATATGCCAGGCATTCCTTAAAAAGATTTGATATATTTATTAATTCTTTGATGAATTTAAAAGATGAGCTTTCTTATCCTGAACTTGACCAGCTTATTTATGATATTAAACATGGCGTTGTTGCTGCCATGGACGATGATCTGAATATTTCAGCAGCACTGGCTTCGATTTTTAATATCATAAAACAAATAAACATATTGATCCTGAAAAAAATGCTTGGCAAAGATGATGCCTCCAAGATTATAGATGCATTTCGAAATATTGATTCAGTGCTGGGAATATTTAACTTTGGAGATGAAATTTCAAATCCTGAAATCCTGCGTCTGATTGAGGACAGGAATAAGGCCAGAGCAGAAAAAAACTGGGATCTTGCTGATAAGATACGTGAACAGCTAATATCCCTTGGAGTTACAGTGAAAGACCAGAAGATTACGATTTAGCGCACCTTTGGACGAATGTTCAGGTTGTAATTATATTGTTTTTTCGTAGGGGCGATCCTTGTGATCGCC
>JAUWQK010000053.1 GCA_030611115.1 Deltaproteobacteria bacterium | reverse complement strand
CTTCGCGGGAATGACGAGTGCCTGGTACGATATTTCACGCATGACACGACACTAGTTTTATCCTTTTTTATAACCCACATGCACGTTGGCGATTCCCATTGTTAAACTTTTCCATCTAATATTTATGAATCCTGCTGAACGCATCATTGCAGCAAAACTTTTTGGGTCTGGAAACATAGCGACAGAAGAAGGAAGATACTGGTAGGCCTTCAGGTTTTTTGATAAAAACCAGCCTATTAAAGGAAGGATTATCTTGAAATAAAAAAGATACAACGACAATAAAAACCCCTTTGGGGGGGTGACTAACTCAAGCACAAGCAACATCCCGCCTGATTTCAAACTGTCATAAAACAGCTTCAGTACTCTTGGTTTGTCACAAATGTTACGAATCCCGAATGCAATGGTTATAGCATCAAATGTTTCTTCTCTGAATGGAAGATTAAAGGCATTCCCTGCTAATAGATAAATGTTGGAGCTGTCTGGTATTGATTTTATTTTATTTTTTGCAGACATAAGCATATTAGGAGAAAAATCAACGCCAAAAATTGAAGTCCCTGTTCCTTTCTGCCGCGAAATTTCAATTGCGACATCTCCTGTCCCGCATGCCACATCAAGCAGCACTCCATTATCAGGCGCCTCAATCGCTGATACCATAGTCCTTCTCCAGTAAATATCCTGGCTTAAACTTAAGAGGCGATTTAACAAATCATACCTGGGAGCTATTGACTCAAACATCTCCCTTATAAAAGGCAACTCCATATTCTTCATTGACAACCCCGCTTTTTGCATTAAGTTATTGAATTAAACCTGACTACTCACGTAGTCAGGCTGAAGCTGTTTAGACTGAAGGCTGAAGGGGTCAGAAGAGCACGATTGCCGTACTTTGGCGGAAATATCTGATTTTTGCACCAAGCATGGCTTCAAAATGCGCTTTTTCCTAACAGTCTTCAGCCTTCAGCCTATTCACCTGAGTAAACTTACTATTTAAACAACAAACAGCCGAACTCTCGCTTGACAGTCCAAATATATACATCATTATAATCAGGATAAAAACCTAAATTTTTTAAACCTCATACCTAACCATGAAACTCAGGAATAAATGATTACAAAACGTGATTATTATGAAATTCTGGGCATAAACCGCAATGCTGCACCAGATGAGATCAAAGCAAGCTATCGAAAACTCGCCCTAAAATACCATCCGGACAGAAATCCCAACAACAAAGAGGCTGAAGAAAAATTCAAAGAAGCTGCTGAAGCCTACGAAGTTCTGCATGATCCAAATAAGCGCCAGATATATAACCAGTATGGCCACCAGGGACTTGAAGGAACGGGCTTTTCAGGATTCGGCGGTTTTGAAGACATTTTTTCAAGTTTTGGAGATATTTTTGAGGATTTCTTCGGCTTTGGGCCCGGAAGGAGTTCAAGGAGCAATGCAAAAAGAGGGGCGGATCTTCGTTACGATTTAACGCTCAGCTTCATGGAGGCAGCTTTTGGAACGGAAAAAAATATTCATATCGAAAAAATGGAAATGTGCCCTGTCTGTAAAGGCAGTACTTGTGAGCCGGGCACACATATAGAAAGCTGCTCCTATTGTCAGGGCACTGGCCAGGTTTCCCGTTCCCAGGGTTTCTTTACAGTTAGAACCACCTGTCCTCAATGTCATGGCAGGGGGCAAGCCACAACTCACCCTTGCTTACATTGCAGTGGAACAGGACGGATCAGGGACAAAAAAAAGGTTTCAGTAAAAATTCCAGGAGGAGTTGATTCAGGCTCCAGGCTCCGACTTACAGAAGAAGGAGAAGCGGGAATATATGGCGGCCCTCATGGAGATCTTTACGTTTTTATAAATGTAAAACCTCATGAATTTTTTCAACGCGATGATACAAATATAATATGCCAGGTAGAACTTTCTTTCGTGCAGGCCGCTCTCGGCGATAAAATAATGGTGACCACTTTAAATGGTGAAAAGGAACTCGAAATCCCAAAAGGCACACAGTCTGACGATTTATTCAGCTTCCGAGACGAGGGTATCCCTTCTCTCAGAACCGGCAGACGCGGCGACCAGATCATCCGGACAGTCATTAAAACCCCCACGAATCTGAACAAAAAACAGGAAAAGCTGCTCAGGGAATTTGAAAAACTTGAATCAGGCAAACTTGCCACCAAATTAAAAAATATTTTTAAAAGCAGCGACGCAAAAATAGCGAGATGATAAGGGAAGTAACAATTTAGCCTTTTGAAAAAGCTATTAGCCATTAGCTGTTAGCTCTTAGCTGAATGTGTTATCTGTTTGATTTTTCAAGCTAAGGGCTAATTGCTAAAAGCTAACTGCACAGGTAGAAAAGTTTGCCACGGAACGACACAGAAAACCGTGGTAACTTCTCAATAAGTTCTGACACCAAACGTCATTCCCGTGAAAACGGGAATCCAGAAAATCCGAAAAAGCACTGGATTCCCGCCTTCGCGAGAATGACGATAAAAATTTTTAAAAAGTTGGCAGAACTTATTGAGAAGTTACAAACCCTGAATCTAACAACCTGAATAGTTACGATAATTCAGTGTAATTCCGTGAAAATCCGTGGTAAACTATTAAAAAAAGAAATATGTTTGAATTAAAAATCATTACACATTTTGCCGCAGCCCACCAACTTAAGATGGTGGCAAAAAAATGTGAGAACATGCATGGACACAACTGGAAGATTGAAGTCTGTGTTGCAGGAGAAATCTTAACTGATGCCGGCGTATTAATTGATTTCGGGAAACTTAAGGGTTATCTGTCTGAAATTATAGAAAAGCTTGACCATAAATTTCTTAACGAACTTGATCTCTTTCGCAACGACAACCCATCTTCAGAAAACATTGCCTATTATATAGCACATGAACTTAAGAAAAAAATTATCAGCCATGATAATATTAAAGTTGCACGTGTCACAGCCTGGGAGTCAGAAGATGCATGCGCTACCTATAGATTTTCACATAATTAATTTCACTGCGTTATCAGTCGTCGACGTATAACTCATACGCCCTCCTCCTTCTAGTGTCCTGTCATCTATATAATGTCGCAAAGATGACCGTCATTCCCGCGGAAGCGGGAATCCAGAAGCGCCGAAGCAGCCAGAAATGCTTGTCCTCGACCTGATCGGGGAATGGATTCCCACCTTCGTGGGAATGACGAGTGCCTGATACGATATTTCACGCATGACAAGATACTAGCCTTGTGAAATTAATTTATGTGAAAATCTATTTAATCTGACCTGAATTCCATTGTTTAATAAGTTCATCTCTTGTAACAATTGCAGATACATCATCAACTTGTTTGCGGATATTTTCCAGGCCGCCTTCCTGACGATCTACCAGAATTACCGCCTTTACTACGTCCAGCCCTTCTGAACGCGCTCTCTCGACAGCTTTAATGGTAGAACCTCCGGTTGTCGCTACGTCGTCTATAATCACAACACGGTCCCCTGGCTTTATGTCGCCCTCTATCCATCTGACAATGCCGTGGTCCTTCCGGTTTTTTCTTATTGAAAAAGCATTTATTGGGTTCCCTTTTAATCCGGAAGTAAAAGCTGTTGCAATAGAAATAGGATCAGCGCCGAATGTAAGACCGCCGATTCCGTCAACATCTGAGTCCTTTATAGCTTCATATACGAGGTGGCCGACAAGAAACATACCTCTGGGGTTTAATATGACAGGTTTGCAATTAACATATAAGCGGCTCATCTTGCCCGAAACAAGCTTGAAAATTGGTTCATCACTGTATTTAAAAGACTTTTGGCAAATCATCTTAATTAGTTCTTGCTTCATTAACTAAACCCCTTCGGAAAGAAATTGTTGATTTTAAAGCAATAATCAGATAAAAAAAAGCCTCCACCGAAATGGAAGAAGCTTATTAATGGGAATCAGTGGAGGCTCAAAGCAAGGAAAACCGGAGAGCCGGCACTCCTTGAACTCAAAAATTTAACTATCACTAAAAATTAAAACGGTCAATCCAAAAACACTATGAAAACATATATTCTGCCTTTATCTATATTTATTTTTATACATTTCCTGGGTTCCCCCCTCTCCCATGCTGTAGAAGAACCCTCCGAAACCTTTACTCTTAAACATGCCGTAGAAACGGCATTAAAGGCCAATATCTCTCTAAAGATAAGCAAAGAAGAAGCAAATGCGGCCCTTGCCGTTGAAAAAAAACAAAAGACAAATTTTCTCCCGACTTTCAATGCAACTTATCAATACGAATATATAGACGAAGAAGCAACTCTGGGCACTATAGTAGCGGGCTCACAAGAAGAATATACCCTTATTTCCAAAGTCACTCAGCCTATTTTTACAGGATTCTCATTACTGAACCAGTACAAAATCGCAAAACTTGGTCTTGATGCTGCAAAGATTAATGAAAATCTTAAAAGACTGGAAATAATATTTGAAGCAAAAAAAATGTTTTTCTCCCTTTTAAAGGCACAAAAGTTTCTGAAAATTTCTCAGGATACAGTAACACAAATAACGGCGCAAAAAGAGGTTGCAAAAAACTTTTACGAAGTCGGCATGACGCCTTTAAATGATTTGCTGCAGGCAAAGGTCGAGCTTGCCAACGCCAGGCAGGAACTTATTACTGCTCAAAACAATCTGGAAATAGCTAAATCAAATTTTAACGTCCTTCTCCGCAGGCCAATAAATGAATCTGTCAAACTTGAAGATGTTCTCAGCTATACTACTTTTGGACATGATATTGATTACTGCTTTAAAATGGCAAAAAAAAACCGTCTTGAATTAAAAATTGCTGACCTGGAAATCGAAATTGCTGAAAAAAAAGTAAAACTTGCACAAAAAGATTATTATCCATCAATAAACCTTGAGGGCAGCTATTTCAAACGCGGGACAGAATGGGACGTTGACGGAGGCGATTATATATACGACCCCGAAGGCTGGAGCATAACTGCTGTCGCATCATGGGATTTCTGGGAGTGGGGCAGGTCCATCTATGAAGTTAAAGAAAAACAGAGCCGCCTTTCTCAGGCACAATACCAAAAAACTGAAATTTTAGACAATATTCGCATAGAAGTAAAACAAGCATACCTTAATACCCTGGAATCTGAAAAAAATATAACCACGGTAAAAAAAGCAATCGAGCAGGCAAAAGAAAACTTCAGGATAAACAAAGAATTCTATAAAGAAGGAAGTGCTACTTCTACAGATGTTCTGGATGCTCAGACGCTTCTTTCAAGAACTATGACTAATTACTATAAGGCGTTGTACGACTTTAAAATTGCAAAGGCCTCTATATATAAGGCTATAGGACAGGAAGTTATGGAATGATTGATGGTGAAGATAAAGGTTCAATAATCCAGATGTTCCATGTTCATAAGTATTATGGCTCAAAGAAAGCTCTTGTTGACATTAGCCTTAATGTCTCCAAAAACGAATTTCTTTTTATCAGCGGCCCAAGCGGAGCCGGCAAATCAACCTTATTAAGACTTCTTTACCTTGGAGAACCGGTATCAGAAGGACAGGTTCTCGTAGATGGAATGAATCTGTCGAGGATCTCCAGGAAAAGAATCCCCTTTCTGAGAAGAAAATTCGGTATTATTTTTCAGGATTATAAACTGATATCCACAAAAAGTGTATTCGATAATGTTGCTCTTGTTCTTGAGGCATCGGGGAAAAAAAGGAACTTTATTGAAAAAAAGGTAAGAAGTGTTTTGCGAACTGTTGGAATAGAGCAAAGATTTAATGCCCTTCCACACAGCTTGTCAGGCGGAGAACAGCAAAGAGTAGCGGTCGCAAGAGCTGTCGTGGGGGTGCCTAAAATAATATTAGCCGACGAGCCTACAGGAAGCCTGGATTCGGATTCAGCCGACATCATACTCAACCTTCTTAAAGGTTTTCACACACATGGAGGCACTGTCATTATTGCAACCCATGATAAAGAACTTATCCGCAAAGCAGGGGGACGAATATTATACCTTAAACAGGGACGTCTGCTTGGACCGACACCGATATAAAAACAGGGTTCAGGGTTATAAGAAACGTACCCGTTTACGGTTAACAGTTTGCAGTTAACGGTTGATCAAAATATAAAGAAACTAATCAGGTTCACGGTTCAAGGGTTCAAGGTTAGAGAGCGATGAAGATTGAACGGTAGCAAACACTACCTCGTAGCGGTGGAAATTAAGGCACAAGCGGGCAGGTCAACTATCTCAAGGAATATGAAGATATCAAGGCAACCAACTGTGAACCGTGAACCGTGAACCTTTGAACCTGCGAACGCTTACATAAATTCTATGGCCACTTATTATCATAGAGCTGTACAGGATATTAAGGATAACGGTTTCCTCAGTGCTGTTACTATAATTACAATAGCCCTGTCTATCCTGATCGTCAGCGCTTTTGCTCTCTTTTTTACAAATGCAAACAACGTAATGAATTACTGGGAAAAGGGTGTAAGAATAATGGCATACCTTAAACCCGGCATAAGTCAAAAAAACTTCCCTGCTATAAAACGCGAAATTCAAGGGATATACGGAGTCCAGAATGTAAACTTTATATCAAAAGAAGAAGCCTTTAAAAGACTTAAAGAACAGATGAAACGGCAATCTTCAATTTTGATGAATTTAAACGAAAACCCGCTTCCTGATGCATTTGAAATCTGCATGATAGCGTCATCACAACGTGGCGAAAAAGTTGAGGAAATAGCGATAAAAATTGAATCGCTGCCCTCAATTGAAGACGTAGAATATGGTCAGAAATGGTTAGAGCGATTTACGAATATTTTTGATCTCTTCAGGCTGGCAGGATATGCAATGGGCGGCATATTCTTTATGGCTGCTGTATTTATCGTGGCCAATACTATTCGGCTTGTAATCTATACAAGACGCGAAGAAATTGAAATAATGAGGCTTGTCGGAGCCTCGGAAAAATTCATCAGGGGTCCTTTTTACATCGAAAGTATTATACAGGGAACACTTGGAGGAATTATAGGCATTGCGATTCTTTTTATCACTTTCAAGTTAATAGACTCAAATGTTGAGCATAGTTTCAAATATGAACTTCTTAATATAAAATTTCTATCTCCTGAATTTTACTGTGGAATAATACTGTGTAGCATGTTTGTAGGTTGGTTGGGATGTTATATTTCTCTAAAACAATTCTTAAAAGCTTAATACTTACCGCCGCCGTTATCATAACTGCTTTTTATCCTCCTGAAATTTATTGTTCAAATTCCAATGAAGAAGCAAAACATTTAACCATTGAGGATTTTAAAAAAAAAGCGGCGAATATCAACCGCAAAATTGAACAACAAAAGTCTGAGCTTAAGACATTTACTATAAAAGAAAAAAATACTTTAACCAGATTGAATGATGCGGATTTTGCTTTGAACAAAGCAAGAAAAAGTGTTTCAGCAATAAGAAAAGAAATAGCCGGCATTGAAAAAAAGATAAAGGAAACCACTATGTCATATATTGACTTAGTAGAAAAAATTAAAACTAATGAGGCATATATATCAAAACGATTGGTTGCTCTTTATAAACTATACTGGCTTGGCAAGATAAATGTTTTAGCCTCGGCAGAATCAATGTTTGAAATTTTTCAGCGTGAAAAGGCTTTGGAGAGAATTCTTGCCCGTGACGAAGACAAGCAGAAAAAACTAATTGAAAATAAGGCGAAAGTTAAAAACCTGCTGGACATTATGAATAACAAAAAAAAGGAAAAGATCAATCTCGAACAGGAATTAATTAAGCAAATTAATATTATATCTCTTGAAAAAGAAAAACGCTCTAAGCTCCTTGCCGATATTCGAAATAAAAAATCCCTTGGAATAGCCGCCATTGAATCCTTAAAAAACAGTGCAAATGAGCTTGATCAAACCATGAAAGCTTTAAGTATTGAATTTAAGCAGTTTAAACAAGTTGAAAAAATAAAAACAAAAGACTTTACCTCATTTAAAGGGTTGCTTAATATGCCCGTCAAAGGTAAAATTATTTCATTTTTCGGTCCTTATAAAAATACAAAATTCAATGTAAAAAATTTCAGGAGCGGCATTGATATTAAAGCTGACAGAGGAGAGCCGATACATGCCGTATGTGATGGACTGATAATTTATTCAAGCTGGTTTAAAGGTCAGCAATTCCCGACGCCTCATTTTTGAGTGACATTTTCCTTTACCATGGAAACGTTCGGTGAATTGAGACGAAATATGAGACCCAAAAGGTCCAAATGTCGCTTGGATGCCGTATGAT
>JAUWQK010000130.1 GCA_030611115.1 Deltaproteobacteria bacterium | reverse complement strand
GACAAGGACAAAATTGAAGACCTTAAGTTCTCGTAAAAAATACTGGTTTGTCACATAATTGCCAATGCACCACCAATTTTCAGATTGGTAATGGCTGAGCCGGGCTTGTCTTGGCGCAGCTTTCAAGCGAAGCCAGGCGCTACTCACATAAATACGCCTCCAAAATGGAGCCATCAGACAAGAATGCAACCTTGAACCCCTGAACCTTTGAACCAGTGAACGGATACAAAAGTGGAGAATGAAGTATGAAGGTCGAATCAGGACTAAGACTTTTAAAAAAATGCTTGAAAGCCTTAAATATTCAATCGGCAACCGTCAACCGTCAATCAAAAATGGAATCGACTTACCAGCTTACATGGATTACGGATTATCTGGCGGTTGGCTATGCACCCATGTCGTATGTTGAACTTGATTCTATAAGAGAACAGGGAATCAATGCTATTGTCAACCTTTGCGCTGAGTATTGCGATCTGCATGAAATCGAGGAAAAGACAGGCTTTGAGGTCTATTATCTCCCGATCCCGGACGAAAATACACCCGATATGGATGACATGGAAAAGGCTCTTGCCTGGCTGGATGAAGCTATCTATCTGGGTAAAAAAATCCTGGTGCACTGCCGCCACGGAATTGGGAGGACAGGTACATTTGTAACATCCTATTTGCTGAGAAGAGGACTTGGCCTGAAGGTTGCCTCCAGGAAGATGAGAAACACACGTGCCACTCCGGCCAGTTATATACAGTGGAAACTTTTGAGAAAATACGGAAAAAAATCGGGAGTCCTAAAGATAAGAGAGCCTTCACTTGAAGCGAGAAATGTTGTTGATTTAAGCGTCTATTTTTCTGATTATAAAGCCCTGATTCAAAAAATAGATGAAGATATAAAAAAGGCGAACAAGACCAAGAGCAACATTAAAATATGCGGGCTTGAATCTTCAGAATGTTGCTTCCAGTATTTTGATCTACAGTTTATAGAACTTATTTACTTGAGCAATATGATGAATCGCATCCTTAATAGTGATTTGAGGACAGAGGCGATTCACAAGGCTGTGGAGGTATGCAAAAAAACAAGAGGCATGAAAGCCCGTTTATGTGAAAAAGGGTATGATCCTGATAAAGACAAAAAGGCTTTGATCGAAACCTACGTCAGAGAAAAGATCTTATGCCCGTTAAGTAAAGAATCAAAGTGCTGCCTGTTCGAATACAGACCTATAAGATGCAGGTTGTATGGCGTTCCTGATGGCACTGTTGATCTTGATCTTATTAATAACACCATTTTTGACATCTCCAGGAACGTCTTTTTTGCACTTTCCGGAGCATTTCTTGAAAAAAAGACCTTATCTTTTTCTTTGGCCGATACTGTTTCAGGCAGGTTTGTCCAGAAATACTTTTATTATTTAGCCTCTTTGGAAACAGATTAAAACTTTTAGCTCTTTAAGACATTTTCCACTTTTTCTTCCAGCTCTTCTTTGTCTATGGGCTTAACACAGTATTCCGTTGCTCCAAGCCTTAACGATTCCCGCGCTGACTCTACGGTTGGATAACCGGTGAGCATGATGGCGCGTATTGAAGGAGTTATTTTTTTTAGCTCCTCCAAAACTTCAACACCGTTCATCTTTTTCAATTTGATATCTATAATCGCCAGGTCCATCTCATTGGATCTCGCATAATCCAGGGCCTCCTCTTCTTCTGTAAAGGTAAATACTTCGTGGCCTTTTTTTTGCAAGATCTTTTTTATAAGGGTAACCGCATCCAGCACATCATCTAATACTAATATTTTGGCCATCTATTATCTCCTCTTTTATTTCTCTGTCTTTCGAGAAGGGCAAGTGTATTATAAAAACAGTGCCTTTGGCATCCTTACCCTCTATATCCCATACAGACGAGGGAGGGCTCTCGACTTCTATTCTTCCCCCATGCTCCTGAAGAATACCAAAAGTAATTGATAACCCAAGACCGGTACCTTCACCAACAGGTTTGGTGGTATAAAACGGATCGAAGATCCTGTCTATTTTCTCAAGTGGAATGCCAATGCCTGTATCAGCTACAGAAATTACTATCTCATCATTTTCGTTGTCAAAACTTGTTTTGATCCTGATGGTGCCGTCAGTGCCAATAGCATAAAAGGCATTGTTCAGCAAGTTTACGAAAACCTGCCTGATCTTTTCTTTGTCCCCCCTGAAAGCAGGCAAATTCGGATAATAATCTTTTTCAATTTCAACCCTGTCCAATTTGTAAGTATGTTCCACAACAGACACTACTTCCTCAATGGATTGATTCACATCAAGGGATGTTGTAATGCTTTCCGTGCTTTCTGTGTGTCTGGAAAATCTAAGAAGGTCGGCCACAATCCTGCGGCATATTTTGCTTTGTCTTTCAATGGTTTTAAGGCCATCATAAGCTTCTCCGCCTTGTGGCACCTCTTCCAGCAACAACTGTGCATAACCCATAATAATTCCAAGTGGCGTGTTAATCTCATGGGCGACACCAGCGGCCAACTGTCCGATAGATTCCATTTTCTGGAATAAAACCAATCGCGTCTGGATTTCTTTGAATTCAGTTATATCTCTTCCGCTCCAAAGAATACCTATTACATTACCATCTGGGTCATGCACAGGTATCTTGACCACGTGGAACCACTTTTTACCTTCACTGGTGGGAATTTCTTCCTGATTTTTAAGAGGCTTTCCGGTCTTAATAATCTCCAGATTCTCCCGGAGGTTTTTTTCTGCCATGTCTTCAAAGAAAAGATCAAAGTCCGCTTTGCCGATAATATCTTCCTCCCTTTTGCCCACTATTGCGCAAAAGGATATGTTCACAGCCTGGTATACAGACTGGAGATCCTGGAGGGAAACAAAGTCCGGGGTTGAATCCAGGATGGTTCTGAGCAGTTGACGCTGCTCTTTTAGTGTTTTTTCTGCATTTTGGAGCTCAGAGAGGTGGGTTTTCAATGACAGGATCATGGAGTCAAAGCTCTCAGCAAGGCTTTGGATTTCATCGCCTGAACATTTATGATAAACCTGACAATTTTTACAGCTCCATATTTTTTGGGCATATTCACCTTCAGTGCAGTTAGGACAGAGAGTTCCAGCTATATACCAGCAACGATGATTAACGTTTCCATAGGCAGGGCAACCAAGTTTTCCACAGTTCATGATCTCCCAGCAGTTCTTTTTTAAAACCGGTGAGGTTTTGGAATCGAGTTTTCCTCTCATTACCTGCTCAGAAGATTCATGAAGAATTTTGATGCGTCCGGTTATGGGCCGGGCGAGGACTGTTCCAACAAAACCAGCAAAGAATATAACCATCCCGGTTGACAGAAACGCGCTCAACATTACACGGTTGATCGCCTCCTGGACTTTAGTATGGAGTAAACCAAGACGAACGGTTCCCAGAAGATCATTGTCAATAATCACAGGGAATGCGTAGTCATAAATTAGTTCACTCCCTGTATCAAGTACCCGTATGTTATAGTCCTGATTATCTGAAACAATATTCACCGCTTTCAGGTCCACCGGGAAACCGTCTTGAAAGGTATGAACAATGGGTTCTCCTTTGGTATCAAGGACAAAGGTGTAGTAGATGTCATCACTTAATCCAATCGTTTTGTCAACAAGGGCCTTCATTCTAAAAAAGTCCATGGCCAGAACGGGCTCAGTCACTCGGGCCGCAAGATTGATGCCAATAGAGATTCCGCGATTCCGGTTCTCTTCCAGTAAGGCATCTTTCATGATCATGGTGACCATAAAGAAGTTGACTACTCCAAGCAACAGAAGTGGAAAAAAAATTCCTAAATAAATTCTGCTGTGAAATTTCAATTTCATTTAACTAAAACCTTTTCATTCTTGCAGGCTAATGCCTACATGAGCGATCAATTCTCTTACCGGGTCAAAATCTTGATCTTCAGAAGATATAATTCCTATTATGTCTGCTACCGCCAGTATCCGCTTATGCTCATTTTGATTATAATCGAGTTTTAGGAAGGCCTTTTTTATCTTTTCCACAATCTCAGGTTCCATATCCGCCCTGGCAGCATAGACCCAGCCGGGGTACCAGGAGGTGTTGGCGATTACCCTGATTTTTTTAATATCTATTCTATCTGCAACCAGGTTCAGTGTTCCTTCCCTGATTGTGCCTATATCATATTTTCCTGCATAAACGGCCAAAACCACCTTTTCCTGCAGGGCTCCTGGTCCAGGAGCGAAATCCACTACGCTGAAGTCCGTTCTTTTCAAGCCATGGGTGATAAAATGACCAAGAGAATAAAGGTAGCCTCCGCCGGAATAGGGAGATACCGCTATCCACCGTTTCCCCAGGCAGTCGGAAATTCGATTGATTAGTCTGTTGTCAGCCCGACAAATGATTTGTCCTCGGAAGTTTTCTCGGCCATAGGATTCGACAACTCGAACAAAGGCTCTTGCGTTATACCTGTTAGCAATCTTTACATAGACAAAAGGGTTGGAATAGGAAATATCAACCTTTCCCAGGCCGACCATTTCCATGTGTTTGTTAAAGGTTTCCGGGAATACCTGCCTTATATTCAGCCCTGTCTCTTTGCGCAAATATTCTACAAGCATGTGATGCCGGTGATAGGATACAGTATGAGAGTACTGGGGAAGATAGGCATATGTAATGAGATTTGCTTCTTCTTTTCGGCCAAGCTGTTCTTTTTTGCTCAGGTCAACTCTAGTGACTGGTTCTTCCTGATTGCAGCCGATAGATAAGAAAAGGCAGATCAATATTGAACCTAACAGTTTTTTCAGCATTA
>JAUWQK010000164.1 GCA_030611115.1 Deltaproteobacteria bacterium | reverse complement strand
TACCTTCAATAATGTCAATCAGTACGACATCGCATAGTTCTTTTTCAGCCAGACGCTGCGCTGTAGTAGCTCCCACATTGCCTGCTCCGACCACGGTTACTTTCTTATCCATATGATTCTCCTTAACGCCCTTCGGGCGAGCTGTTAGCTTTTAGCTGTTAGCTCTTAGCTTTCATTTTGTCAATACATTTAGGTAACTGTTCATGGGTTCAGGGTTAGTGAAGGTTAACAAATCCATAAATTCTCATCATTGACATTAATTACAAAATCAGGATATTAATCTGTTGTAACACTTTAGCCCTTTGAAAAAATTCTGACAGGATAACAGGATAAACAAGATTTTGTTCAAGTGAACAAACAATGTTAAGTCTCACTTTAGCTATGCAGTAAATCATAAAAAAATCATAATCTGAGAAAGGTATATAACTGGAGCTTTTGTACTTTTCAAAAAAGTCTCTTTGAAAGACCTAAATTGTTGCGATATTTATAATTACTGAAAGGACAAACACCATGGAACAAATCGTATTTGAAACTGATTTTCCAGAATTAAATTTATTAAAACGAGGAAAGGTAAGAGATATGTACGATCTTGGCGAAAGTCTCTTAATGGTTGCCACTGATCGAATCTCAGCATTTGATGTGATAATGCCTGATCCGGTGCCGGAAAAAGGAAAAATTCTTACACAGATTTCCCTGTTCTGGTTTGATGTAATGAAGCCTGTTATATCTAATCATATTATTTCCAGTAATGTTGACGACTATCCTGAGATCTGCAAACCTTACGCAGAAATGCTTCGCGATAGGAGCATGTTTGTAAAAAAAGCAAAGCCCCTTCCTGTTGAATGCGTTGTAAGGGGTTATATATCCGGGTCGGGCTGGAAATCCTATCAGGAATCAGGGATTGTCTGCGGTATAAAACTGCCTGATGGTTTACAAGAATCTGAAAAGCTCACTGAACCTATTTTTACACCTTCAACAAAGGAAGAGGTTGGTGTTCATGATGTAAACATTAATTTTGAAGAAGCTGTAAAAATAGTAGGCAGAAACCTCGCAGAAAAGGTAAAAGAGATAAGTCTTTTAATTTATAAAAAAGGGGCTGAACTGGCTGATAAAAAGGGCATAATAATTGCGGATACAAAATTTGAATTCGGCATTTTTTGAAAATGATATCATTCTTATAGATGAATTACTGACCCCTGATTCATCCAGGTTCTGGCCCAAAGAGTCTTACAGTCCCGGTCAGTCGCAAAAGAGTTACGACAAACAGTATTTAAGAGATTATCTTATTTCAATCAACTGGGACAAATTACCACCAGCTCCTTTTCTTCCAAAAGAAGTAGTCAAAAATACACGTAAAAAATATCTTGATGCATTAAACCTGATTACCGGGAAAAGTTATGGACTTTGAAAATAATCAGGTTCCACTGTTACTTATAGATTCAAAGGATCAAACCTTTCGTATTACAACCGAGACAGGCATAGATGATATTTTAGAATCTATTAAGACTGTGGGCTTGATAAATCCCCCGATATTAATAAAAAAAAAGTCAAAATATACCATCATATGCGGTTTCCGCCGAATTGCGGCATGCCGGGCACTCGGCTTGTTGAATATAGAGGCAAAAATTCCGGGCTCAAACGCTAACGAGCTTGACTGCCTTAAATTTGCAATAACAGACAATTCATCCCAAAGGCCGCTCAACCTGATTGAACAGTCCAGAGCGCTTTTCATGCTTTCCGGCTTTTTTAAAGATATTACAAGTCTCGCTGACGTAGCGTCATCACTTGGTTTGCCGCGTAATCCATCTCTTATAAAGAAAATAATAAATATCTATCATCTTCCATCGCCCATTCAAAACTGCGTACTATCCAACATTATTTCTCTTTCAATGGCAGTGGAAATAGGTAGATTTGAAAAAGATGCCGGAATTACTTTTGCCGAAATTTTTAACGACCTTAAACTGGGGCTGAACAAGCAAAGAGAACTAATCACAATGATTAATGAAATTTCCCTTCGCGAGAACATTCCAGTCATGAAAGTTATTCAGGAAAGCGATTTCCAGGAAATTCTGCAAAATGATGAACTTGATCGAACTAAAAAAACCGAAAAATTAAGATTTTATTTAAAAAAGAGACGTTACCCCTCAATCACTCGTGCTGAACAGAAATTTGAAGAACTTGTTAAAAAATTAAAGCTCGGAAACAATATGAAACTGATTCCTCCAAAAAATTTTGAAGGCAACACATTTATTATAAAATTACACTTCAATAACCTGAAAGATCTTCAGGATCACGCAGATACTCTTGAGGAAATCCTGCAAAATCCTGTTTTTAGAAAACAGGTGTCGGGGGTCGGGGATTAAAAGCAGGGATCAGGGGGTCGGAGATCAGGGATCAGGTGAAGCGCAGAATTTCGAACAAGGAATGATAAAAAAATTAAAAAAATATCTCCACTGGATTAAGACGGAGGAATTACCATGTGGGACATGAATGATGTAAAAAAAATCAAGTATAAAAAGAACTATATTCTATCGTTTTTGATGATGGTACAACAGGCGAAATTGATTTCTCTCTGTATCTAAAAAGAGGAACAATTTTTAAACCGCTCAGCGATATAGCGTTTTTCAAAAAAGCCTCAATAGAAGGCGGCACTATTGCTTGGCCGAATGGAGCTGATATTGCTCCAGAAACACTATATGAAAAATGCGAACAAGGCACTTGAGCTGTGCTCTCGGCATTCGATGGATAAAAAAATGATTGAACTTATCGATTTAATCAATCTTTCCGGGGTTTCACTCAGTAATTTTAAAATTCACTGCGGAAAACGCGGAGAGTAATTGGTTATACGCCACAATTACTCGTTAAAAGATTAACAGTAACTTATAAACTAATGTACGTCCCGAAGTAGCGCCCAAAATCCTTGAGTTTCTTCCGAACGTTGGAAGATATGAACCATTGGCCGACCTCGCTTACACTGTCTCGAAGGAAAAAGGTCAGTTCACTATAGCTCGCCATGTTGGCACCTTGGCCTCTGATGCAAGTTGCGAAGATCCGAATTTGTTGTCCAATCATATTGACAATCTGTGCAGGCTTGGGCTCACTGAGGTTCCCCCAATGCAAAAACTTGCCGAAGACAATCGCTATGACCGCATCAAGGCACTTGACATCGTAAGTGCCACAGAAAAACAGATTCCTGAAGGCAGTACCTTCGATTTTATACCTAAGATGATAGGCATTACAGTTCTTGGTGGTACTTTTCGTGATGCGTGTGTTACTTCCCCTGATCAGCCAGAGGCATAACAATTGCCCTCAAGAGGGACCTGCGAGCACGAGCGTTTTCTGGAGGTGACTCCACGATGGTTGCTTCTGTCAAGTTAGTAGCTAATGCCATGGCCGGCCCCTCATGCTGGTACATTATGTCTTCATTATTATAAAATCTTCAAAAATTCTTTCTTGACATATGTATATTATATGCATATTTGATATTTATGAAAATAATCTGGGACCCAAATAAAGCGAAAAGAAATTTTCATAAACACAATGTTCGTTTTTCTGATGCAGAATCCGTTCTTTTTGATCCATATGCGTTGACAATAGAAGATACTACATCAGAAGATGAACAGCGTTATGTATCTACAGGAATGGATTCGCTGGGTCGCATATTAGTTGTTGTTTTTACATATCGCGGCAATGAAATTCGATTGATATCTGCACGCCGCGCAATAAAAAAAGAAAGGCAGCATTATGAAGCCGGAATATGATTTTAGCAAAGGCAAGCGAGGCGCAGTTGTTCAGCAGAAAGGCAAAACTCGTATTACTATCTACATAGATGATGATGTTCTCGAAGAATTTCGTAACCGCGCAGATGCATCTGGTCGTGGTTATCAGACCATCATGAATCAAGTATTACGGGAATATCTTGCCAAATCAAACCAGCATATTACTGAAAACACCCTGCGCCGTGTGATACGGGAAGAATTGAGAGTAGTGAAACACACCGCTATGGCATAATCGGGTAAGGGGAAGTTTTTCTCTCCCCCCCTCCCCACACCACATAGCAAGCGGGTCCGCACTATGCGGTTGCCCGAGAGTTTTAAAATACCGCCCAACTTCTGACTGTATTCCAAGGCTGGCTACGGCCAACACGCCGAATATGATTGGCTCCCTCTGTCGAGTTCATCTCCTTTTCGAGTATGAC
>JAUWQK010000255.1 GCA_030611115.1 Deltaproteobacteria bacterium | reverse complement strand
GATATTGTCCCCCTCTACATCCTATAAAGATCAGACCGAGAAACTGCTGCTTTATGAAAAGCATTGCGTCAAAGAATATTGGATTGTTAATCCTGATGCAAAGTATGTCATGATCTACCACCATGAGGGAGTAAAATATGGCAAGCCGGAGTATCTGACTGAAAATGATACCCTTGAAAGCAGGGCTCTCGATGGGCTAAAGATAGATTTGTCCGAGGTATGGGCGTAGGAAATGAGACTTAGAAGTGGATGATCGGGAAACAGCCATGCTTGATTTTGTGCATGTTCTGCACGAACGTCCCGTAAGTTTTTTTATTGTAACATTTTGTAATACTTAAACATTTCTGACAAAGAACCATGTTTATGATATAAGTTCCAAAATTTCACATTTCTCGTGATGTGACAAAAGGTAAGGTGATAAGTGCCAGGGGTGTATGCCTGACCGCTATATTGCGAGAGTTAATTATTTACAAATGGACGTTTCACAGGAATTCCAAGGACAAATGAAAATCAATAAAGATACAATAAATTTCTTTAAAAGCTTATACTGGGATTATCAAGTTTCGGAAGAGAATATTATTACAATTATTGAATTGGGAGAATGCAACGGCTTAACGCGGGAAAACCTGCTAAGCAGGGCTTTAAAATCCCGCAGATGGTATGAAATTAAAAAAATCCTGCCCCCCGAATTGCTGAAAGAGGCTTTATCTGAGAATGTTCTTAAAACCCTCTTTCCAAAATCCTTAGCTATTAAATATAATTATGTCAAAAAAGTATTATACCAATAATCTATATCCTTTTCAGGATTTGGTTCTCAAACTTATTATGATGGTTGATGATACATTTTATCTGACAGGAGGTACCGCGCTCGGAAGGTATTACCTTAAACACAGGTATTCCGAGGACTTGGACCTTTTTGTAAACAGGGAAAACAATTTTAAACAACTATCAAATAAAATCATTTCGCAATTACAGAATCATTTTCCTGAGATTGAAATAGCTTTGTTAAGTGAAGATTTTGCACGGATTTTTATCCATAATGAAGAATATCCTTTGAAAATTGAATTTGTGAATGATGTATTATTTCATACAGGGGAAATACAATCTGCTAATTTCTTTCACAGAATTGATTCGTGGAAAAATATATTGAGCAATAAAATATGTGCTCTGTCCCGTGATGAAGCAAAAGATGTTGCTGATTTGATTTTTCTTTCGATGAAATATGGTTTTACATGGGAAACGATGATAAACTATGCCCGGCAGAAAGATACATGGGTGAATGAAATTGAAGTTTCACAATCGGTTAATAAATTTGATACGCGAAGATTAGTCAAAATCAACTGGATAAAAGAGCCTGAATATGAAAACATGCAAGATATTTGTAAAATAATTGCAAAGGATATAATTGATGGTGGAAAAAATTCCCTAACCCAACTCCCATCTGGATTTTAAATGAAAACAAAATCCTGCCTGCCCCGCCTGCCCAGTTAAATCCGTTTTTGCATTTATTTAACCGGGGTAGCTCCGGCAGAGGGTACTGGGGTCTAATAAGAAGAGATTTAACCGGGGTTCAATATTTTCTTTGCCCTCAAATCATCAATCATTGGATCGCTATCACCTTTCCTCAAACTTCAATTTCGTTGCGTCGCCCGTTAGGGCTTGGTGTGTTCTGATCCTTGCTTCTTAAATAATCAATATTCAATAGTCAATATTCAATCCCAATGCCCCCTTCGCCTCCTTCGTATCTTTTATCCTTCGCCGACATCCGACATCTGACCCCTGACCACTGTCCTTTCCCCCTTCGCGTCCCCGATTACACATAGGATGTCCCTCATTACGCTGCTTTTGGATGATGACATTTTTACTATATTTTTATCAAGGGTTTTTCTTGACAAAAATATCGAGTTGAAGTTACATTTCTTTATAGCCCAGATACCAAAAAACGTTACGCATTCCATTACCCACAGAGAGGAGAATTTTGAGCATGGAGATCTCAATAACCCCCAGAATGGATCAATGGATCTCTGAGAAGGTAAACTCAGGTTTATACAGTTCATCTAGCGAAGTTATCCTTGAGGGACTAAGGTTGCTAATACGCCAGGAGGAGCAACGCCTCGCAATGACTGAAGATCTGCGACAAGAGATCCTTGTTGGCGTCAGGCAGTTAGATTCGGGGAAATCTGTCAGTTTTGACTCGAGTCTGGTGGATAATATCAAAGAAAACAGTAGAAATAGGCTTGGGTCATGAAAAA
>JAUWQK010000239.1 GCA_030611115.1 Deltaproteobacteria bacterium | reverse complement strand
TACTCAGGCGTTTAGGTAGAAGGTAGAAGGCTTTTAGGGAAAAGACTCCCAGAAGCCAATATGTTATTAAAGCGGCCAGAAAGTTTGTCCTAAACATAGAAAATAACGTTCAGAAATCATCTATTTCCTTCAGCCTTCTACCTAACCAACCTGAGTAATTATTTTATGTTTTGATCAACCGTTAACTGTAAACCGTGAACTATTTTAAGGCTTCCCTTTCTGAATTGACGAAGTCTTCATATATGGTTGAAGTGCTTCGGGAATTATTACAGACCCGTCCGGCTGCTGGAAGTTTTCAAGTATAGCCGCAACCGTGCGCCCAACAGCAAGTCCTGATCCATTCAATGTATGGACAAGTTCGGTTCCTTTTTTCCCCTTTCTCCTGAACCTGATATTTGCACGCCTTGCCTGAAAGCTTTCAAAATTACTGCAAGACGAAATTTCTCTATAAACACCCTGGGCAGGCATCCAGACTTCAATATCATATGTCTTGGCTGCGGAAAAGCCCAGATCTCCCGTGCAAAGACTAATGACCTGATACGGAAGCTCAAGGCTTTTTAAAATTGTTTCAGCATCGTTTAAGAGTTTTTCAAGTTCATCATAAGAAGTTTCGGGCCTGGCGAACTTTACCAGTTCTACCTTATTGAACTGGTGCTGTCTGATCAATCCTCTTGTATCCTTTCCATAAGAACCTGCTTCGCTGCGGAAACAGGGGGTATAGGCGGCATACATAATCGGCAGCAAGTCTTCATCCAGAATCTCGCCCTGATGGATATTGGTAACCGGAACTTCGGCAGTTGGTATCAAAAAATAATCCCACCCTTCCAGTTTAAAGAGATCTTCCTCAAACTTTGGGAGCTGGCCGGTGTTGGTCATGCTTTGCCGGTTCACAATAAAAGGAGGAAGGGTTTCTTTATAACCGTGCTTTGTGGTGTGAATATCGAGCATGAAATTGATTAAAGCTCTTTCCAGCCTTGCTCCGGCTCCGAAATAAAGCGGAAAGCGCGCACCGGTAATCCTGGAAGCTCTGTCAAAATCGAAAATTCCAAGGCTTTCGCCTAATGACCAGTGGGGTTTGGGTTCGAAGCCGAAATCCGGACATTTTCCAACTTGCTTTATGCTTTTATTTTCAGAACTATCTTTTCCTGCAGGAACAGATGTGTGGGGTATATTAGGCAGTCCAATAAGGATGTTTTTTACTTTTTCTTCCATTTCGGTTAAAATTTTCTCTAAATTCTTAATCCGGCCCGAAACTTTACGCATTTCATTTACAAAATTTTCTGTATCTTCACCCTCCTTTTTCATCATTGCTATCTGTTCAGAGACCTTGTTGCGTCGATGCCTCAAAGCTTCTATCTCAAGAAGAATATCTCTCCGTTTTACATCGCAACTTGCTAAACTTTTAAGATCCGCTGTTTCACCTCGCAATGAAAGAACTTCTTGAACTAAAGACAAATTTTGAATAACAAACTTGATTTCCAGCATAAAATACCTATGTTTAGTGACTACTCACGTAGTCAGGCTGAAACTGTTTAGACTGAGGGCTGAAGGGGTCAAAAGGGCACGATTGCCGTACTTTAGCGGAAACATCTGATTCTTGCACCAAACATGGCTTCAAAATGCGCTTTTTCCTAACAGCCTTCAACCTATCCACCTGAGTAGTTACTATGTTTTTAAAAAAATAGCTCTTGTAAGGACTCGGTCAACTTAGGTTGAAAATTATCATAGGGCAATTGTTTGGTCAATGATTATTGCGAGTTGTCTTGACTTTAATTGCCTAATTTGTATAAACTAAAAAATATAACTAAACAATTTAGGTTAAATTTACTCTGGAGAAATAATATGGAGGAAATTCGAGAAAAAAAACAAGAAATACGCAATAATATTGCAACGATACTTGAAAATTTTTCTGATAAAGAACTATTAAAAAAAACCAAACAAGTTGAGGACAACTTGTTTGAATTTGCAAACTTTCTTGAATCAAAAATTGTTTTGCTTTATGTCAATAATAAAACAGAGGTTAAATCCGGTAATATTATTAAAAGATGTTTTGACCACAATAAAATTGTAATTCTTCCTGCCTTTGATATCAAAAAACATAAAATGAAATTAATGAAAGTTGGTGACCCTGATAATGACCTGACAACTGGTCCGAGAGGCATCCTGGAACCGGATATAAACCGCTGCAAAATCGTACCTGTTGACTGTATTGATCTGGCAATTATCCCGGGGGTTGCTTTTGACGAAAAGGGAGGAAGGATAGGAACCGGAAAAGGATATTACGACAGATTTATTCCTAAACTTTCTGTAACAACCAGAAAGGTTGCGTTAGCTCTTGAGCTCCAGATTATTCAGCAAGTTCCAGTTGAATCACATGACAAACATGTAGATATAATAATTACCGACGAAAGGATAATTTATAAAATATAAATGCAGGGGGCAGGGATCGGGTGTCAGGGATTAGGGGATCGGGATTTTTTAATAAGTGAAACATGTTTGATATTAATCTCAACTCTTGGAGCCTCTTTTTTCTTGTCAGCCTCTGGCTGATATGTTTTGAT
>JAUWQK010000071.1 GCA_030611115.1 Deltaproteobacteria bacterium | reverse complement strand
CACCCCCTTGGGTGCTAACAAGAAACTATGGCAGATCCTTTTCATAGTACGACAGGTAATAGAGTATTGGAGTCGGTGGTCCATTGCTCCGTGAACCCTGAACCCGAGCAGTTACTACCTCTTTTATAACTGTTTTAAAAGGTCTATAAGGCGATCAAGATCGTCGTTATTATAAAATTCGATTAGAATTTTTCCCTTTTTCCCGTGTCTTTTGATTTGAGTTTTGGTGCCAAGGTGACGTGAAAGATCATCCGCCAGACTTGAAAGGTATATTTGTTCTGAATCAGGTGGAGATTTCCGTGGCTTTTTCTTTTCTGATTTCAAACGATTGATCAAATTTTCTGTTTCTCTGACCGAAAGTTTTTTTGAAACAACTGTCCGCCAGACTGCATTTTGCTGCGCTGATGTATCAGCACCTAATAGAGCCCTTGCATGCCCCATACTAATGGTATTATCCAGGATACTTGTCTTTATTTGTTCGGGCAGTTGTCTTAGACGAAGTAAATTTGCAACAGCAGATCTGCTTTTTCCTACCCGTTTTGCCACCTGCTCCTGAGTGAGATTAAATTCCGCAATAAGTTGATGGAAGGCTTCTGCTTCTTCCAGAGCATTGAGGTCTTCTCGCTGTATGTTTTCGACAATGGACATCTCCAAAAGATCTGAGTCCGTGATATTTTTTATAAAAGCGGGTACATGAGTGAGCCCGGCCATTTTAGCTGCGCGAAACCGCCTTTCACCGGCTACCAGCTCATAACCGCTTCCATCCTTTCTAAGCAAAAGAGGCTGTATGATTCCCTGTTCTTTAATTGAGCCGCAAAGCTCTTCAAGCTCTTCCTGGGAAAAAATTATTCGGGGCTGATACCTGTTAGGGTGGATCAGATTTATATCACATTGGAAATAATCAACCTGATCGTTTTCAAAAGGTCTAAAATCAGGAATAAGGGCATCAATGCCTCTTCCAAGTGCCATTTTTTTCCGTTTTTTTAGATTTGAATTAGATTCTTTTTTTGGTTTTGCTTTAGGCATATTGCGACGTTAATTCCTTATGGAGATTTTTGATATTATTGAGGGCATCCTTCATTCACCAGCTTACACTTTTTTCGAAAAAGCGTGTATTATCGAATTGAATGCCGATATCGAAACTGGAAATTTGAAATTAGGTAACGCATCTACATCTTAGTATTTTTTCCAATTTCCAGTTTCAAATTTCACTGCCAAAATACAAGATCAACAAAGTGTAAACTACTTTTGACTTGTCGTGAAGGATGCCTTATTTGGTTTTCATTATCTCTTTTGCCAGATCAAAGTAACTTTTTGCTCCTGTAGAAGCGGCATCGTACATCAATATAGGTTTGCCAAAACTTGGAGCTTCTCCTAATCGTACATTTCTGGGAATAATGGTTTTGAAAACAAGATTCTTGAAATATTTCTCCGCATCTTCGGCTACTTGATACGACAGGTTAGTCCTTTTATCAAACATGGTTAAAAGAATGCCGGCAATTTTAAGATTTGGATTTAGACTGCGCTTTATAAGCTTTACTGTTTGCAGAAGCTGGCCAAGCCCTTCCAAAGCATAAAATTCACACTGAAGTGGAATCAGCATTGAATCGGCTGCTGTCAGAGCGTTTACCGTCAGAAGGCTTAAAGAGGGCGGGCAGTCTATTACTATATAATCAAATGAATCATTAAGTTGGCCAAGCAGTTTTTTTAATACAGTTTCACGTTCAGGATTTGACATCATTTCCACTTCAAAACCTATGAGTTCAATTCTCGATGGAATGACTTTCAGGCTGTCAATATCGCTGTCCATAATAAGATTCTTGACCTCGGTTTTTCCAATCATACTATGGTATAACGTCTTTGAAATACTGGTTTTATCAATACCCATTCCTGTGGTGGCATTTCCTTGTGGATCACAGTCAACCAGAAGGGTCTTTTTTTCTGAAACTGCTAATGCGGCAGATAGATTGATAGCCGTAGTAGTTTTTCCTACACCGCCTTTTTGGTTTGTTACGCATATTATTTGTGACATAAAAAATTTCTAACACAAAACTTGTTATTTGAAAAGGATATATAATATGTTATAAATCAGTTTACGGTTCACGGTTTACTGTTCACAGTTTTTTTAATAAATTTTTTTCAGAAAATACCTTAACCTCACATGAAATATAAACCTAATTTGACTTCTCACAACCACGCTGAAGCGTGGCTTCTTGTCAGCCTCTGGCTGATATGTTTTGATTAACCGTTAACTGTAAACTGTTAACCGTGAACGCTTACAAATACATATGAAATTTTATAAAAAAATATTCGTTATATTTTTCGCTTTGATTTTATTGGCCGATGTATGTTTTCCAAAAACGGCTTCATGTATTTCAGTTAAAAAGGAAGAAGAAATGGGGCGTGAGTTCATGAGGGTTGTTTTAGAACACTTTGAACTCATTGAAGACCCTTTTATTGTTAATTATGTTAATAAGATAGGCAATAAGATTATCCTGGCTCTTCCTCCCCAGCCTTTCAATTACCGCTTTTATATCATAAAAGAAGATACTTACAATGCTTTTGCGAGTCCTGCAGGTAATATTTTTATAAACAGCGGGCTTTTTGAGGCAATGGAAAATGAGGAAGAACTTGCAGGAATATTATCCCATGAAATAGCTCATGTCGTATGCCGCCATATTTCTCAACGCATTGAAAGACAATCAAAAATCGGCCTTATAACACTTGCAGGTATGGCTGCGGGGATATTCCTTGGATTAGAAGGAGCAGGAACGGCATCCAGCGCATTGGTATTAGGGTCTGTTGCTGCAGGGCAATCAATTTCTCTTGCATACAGCCGTGAGGATGAAATGCAGGCTGATCAGTTGGGATTAAAATATCTTAACAAAGCAGGATACAGCGGAACCGGCCTGTTGACAATGCTTAAGAAGATCAGGAGTAAACAGTGGTTTGGCTCGGACCAGATTCCTACCTATCTGACTACTCATCCGGCTTCGGAAGATCGTATTGTATATATCGGGTCCTGGATTGAAATTAGTGAGAAACCATCAGGGCAGGTGTTTAATATTGATCCTTATGATTTTCAAATAACTCATATGCGGTTTGTTAGTATGCACGGAGAGGAGAGCCTTGTATTAAAAAAGTTCGAAATCCGGATTGCTGAATGCCCCTCAGACCCAATGGCGCTTTATGGGTATGGACTTGTACTGGCAAGGACCGGAAATTTGAAAGATGCGGAAATCAATCTTAAAAAGGCGCTGGAGAAAAGAGCTTTTGATTCTCATCTATTAAAAGATCTTGGAAGGATATATTTTCTTGATGGTCGTTATGAAGAAGCATTAAAAACCCTTGAAGCCTCTTTAAGCATAGCACCGGATGATATGGAATGCCTTTTTTTTCTCGGCCGTACTCAGACAGGGCTCGGAAGGTATGGAAATGCTGAGAATACATTTGAAAAGCTCATAGAAAAAGATCCGGATTATAATCAGGCGCTGTATTTTCTTGGCGATGCCTATGGCAGGCATGGCAGGATGGCGGATGCACATTATTATCTCGGGTTATATTACAAAAACGAGGGGGATTTTAAGAATGCCGAATTTCACCTTAAAAGAGCCTTAGATACAAATGACCAGGATAAGAAGCTTAAAATAAAAGAAATACTTAAAGAAATTGGTAAAAATAGGTAGAAGGCTGAAGGTAGAAGGCTGAAGACTGAATCAAAGCTACCTTCTACCTTCAGCCTGTCCTTTATATTCGGTCAAAATGGGAGAAATGCATACTAAATGTTGCTCGGCCCTGGGTTGCGGATCTTAATGAAGTTGAGTAACCGAACATCTGAGCCAGAGGGATTTTTGCTTTTATTGACTGTAATCCTGTTTTAGGTTCTATAGATTCAATTTTTCCTCCCCGGGAATTAAGATCACCGATAACGTCTCCCATGAAAGATTCCGGAACAAACACTTCAACAGACATAATCGGATCCAGGAGAAAAGGCTTTCCTTTCAATAGAGCATCTTTGCAGGCCATGGATGCACAAACAGTATATGCGAGTTCCGAGGCAAGCGATTCTTTGCAGGATCCACCTGTAACAATTGCTTCAATATCTACAACCGGGTATCCCATCAATGCCCCGTTTTCCAGAGATTCCATAACTCCTTTTTCAATGGCATGAATAAAGACTTCAGGGATTGTTTCAGGGGAAATTTCTGATCTGAATTTTCTGCCCTTTCCTCTGGTTAGCGGCCTGAGTTTCAATTTTACTTCGCCAAAAAGGTGATGCCCGGCGATTTCCTTGTCAAATACAGCAGACGCTTCAGACTCACCGGCTATGGTTTCTCTGTATACAACCTGTGGCTTCCCTACATTAACGCTTGTGTGAAATTCACGTTGCATCCGGCTGATTATGACTTGCAGGTGAAGTTCTCCCATGCCGGAAAGAATTTTCTGCCCTGTATCTTCATCTTCACGAAGTCTCAATGTTGGATCTTCCGCCAGAAATTTATCAAGAACCTGGTCCAGTTTTTCCTGGTCGGCATGGGTTTTCGGCTCTATGGCCACAGATATTACGGGTTCATAAAATTCTATCTTTTCAAGCAATACAGGATGATCAATGCTGCAAAGCGTTTCACCTGTTGAAGATTCTTTTAATCCTATGACCCCAACGATGCTGCCTGCACCAGCTTTTTCCACACGCTCCCTTTTATTGGCATGCATTCGTAGAATACGGGCAAGTTTCTCTTTTTTCTTGCGAAAAGGATTATAAACATCGTGACCGGCTTCCATTTTTCCGCTGTATATTCTGACATAGGAGAGTTTTCTTCCTTCGATCATTGAGACCTTGAATATCAGTGCTGCCAGTGGTTCAGTATTTTTTGCCGGGCATTCAATCGGTTCGCCGGTATCGGGATGCAATCCTTTAATGGGGGGAATGTCTACAGGGCTAGGAAGGAAACGGATAATTGCATCAAGGAGAGGCTGAATTCCTTTATTTTTCAGGGCGCTTCCGCATAATACAGGAACCAGATTTAAATTAATCGTTGCCTTTCGTATAGCATTAAGAAGGCTTTCATCGGTGATTGAAGATTCGGAAAGGTATGCCTCCATTATTTCGTCATCGACTTCGGCTATAGTTTCAATAAGCTTTTCGCGATATTCATTTGCTTTATCTATATATTCACTAGATATATCTTCAGTTGAGTATGTAGCTCCAACTGTGTCATCGTCCCAGATAGTCTGTTTCATTTTAATCAGATCTATTATTCCCACAAAGTTTTCTTCAATTCCGACCGGCAGTTGCATAATAAGAGGATTTGCATTCAGCTTTTCTTTCATCATATTTATTGCGCTGAAAAAGTCAGCTCCTATTCTGTCCAGCTTGTTGATAAAGGCTATTTTGGGGACAAGATATTTGTCAGCCTGTCTCCAGACTGTTTCCGATTGCGGCTCCACGCCTCCGACGGCACAGAAAATACCTATGGCGCCGTCAAGCACTCTCAGAGAGCGTTCCACTTCGATTGTAAAATCAACATGCCCTGGAGTGTCTATGATATGGATTTCGTTATCCTTCCAGAGGCAGGTAGTAACAGCAGAAGTAATGGTGATACCTCTTTCCTGTTCATCGGCCATCCAGTCCATTACGGCTTCACCGTTATGGACTTCGCCGATTTTGTGTGATCGGCCGGTATAATAAAGTACCCGCTCTGTAACGGTTGTCTTTCCGGCATCAATGTGTGCTATAATACCGATATTTCTTATTCTGTTAATATTGCTCTTTTTCATCATCTTATCAATAGCATGTTGGCTTTAAGGGGGAAACGCAGATCAATATGGCCTGCCAGAGTCATGGATTCGTGTCCTCCAATCAGTATTTTTACGGCATTAATTCCGGAAATGTTTAGAGTTAATGAATTAACTATCGAGTATATTGTAATAAGTTCTGTTTTAATTCCGCCGGGATGATGCTCTTTAACCTCTTCTGTTAAGTCTATATAAGCGGTTCCATCTTGTGTGACATACAGAGCGCTGAGAGTTGTGCCCACAGGTATTGTTCGCATAAGCCCTTCAAGCGGTCCTTTTATAAGAGCCTCAATTATGGTTTTGCCGAATTCTGCAGGATCAGGAGATTGAGAGATGGTTCTTTCTTCAGCTATGAGAAAGGAATTGCCTTTATCAGCAAAGTATAGATGAACTCTTTTCTTATCTAATTGTTGCGGGTTTACATGTGGGACATTTTTTTCAAGTTCATTCAAACGTTGCGATTTTTCGGGCCTGTTGTGAACAATGAGATATATAGCGCTTAAAGCTATAACAGCTATTACAATATATAAAATATGACGCTTTTTGTCCATAACTGCACCGGGGGTCAGGTTCACGGTTCACGGTTCACAGTGCACAGTTCACGGGTGGTTGCCTTGATCGCTTCATACAAAGAATTTCGATTTTTAAGCCAATATAAATATTATGTCAAGAGAAGACGGACAACATGAAAGGGCTCGCTCAAAAATAACTTGGTAGAATTTGTGCCCAAATTTGCCGTAGATTTGATCGATCTGATTGAGCAAAACCGTAGGAATAGCGAGCTATTTCGAGGACTTTTGCGAATGAAGATCGGTTAAAGATATGGTAAAGTTGGGATGCAAAAATACAAAATAAAAAGCCCGGCATGCAAATGCATAACCGGGCTTTTTTATGAAAAACAATAAATATTAGCCTGCAAAGGCTTTTTCGAAATTTGGAACAACCTGTTTTTTGCGGCTCATAACTCCTTCCAGCCAGACTTTTCCACCCTCTGGAGCAGTTCCAAAAGCTTTTTGGACAACAGACTCATCATCAGATGCGATAAGCATTTCAGAGCCTTCTTTCATGATGTCGGTCAATAGCAGGAATACAGAATGCCTGCCGCCTTCTGTCTTAAGAGCCTTGATGTCATCAGCAAGGGCAGGCTTGACGCTATCCAGAATGGACAGGTCAACAACCTCAAGCTGGCCGATTCCCACCTTGTTGCCGCTCATATCAAAGTCTTTGTAATCTCGCAATACAAGTTCCCTTGCAGGTGTGCCTTCAACCGCTGACTTAACCTTGAACATCTCCATGCCCAGTGCGGCCAAATCTGATTCGCCGGCAATCTTGGCCAGAGCTTCAGAAGCTTCCTTGTCCTGGTCTGTGCAGGTAGCTGACTTGAAAATGACTGTATCGCTCAGGATGGCGCACAGCATAATACCGGCGATACTCTTGGGAATTTCAACTCCGAAGAATCCATACATTGCTTTTAGTACGGTGCATGTGCATCCAACAGGCCAAATCCAGCATTCCAGGGGATTTGAAGTAGTTACGTCGCCGAGTTTGTGATGGTCAACAATGCCCATAATTTCAGCATCTTTTAAGTCATCCAGACTCTGGGCAAGATCAGAAAGATGAACCAGGATAACCTGCTTGCCGGCACCGCTGGTTATGA
>JAUWQK010000153.1 GCA_030611115.1 Deltaproteobacteria bacterium | reverse complement strand
CGAGGGCTGACATTTGTTGTTGCAGACCCCCAAGACGGTCTCTTAAGTTTTGGATCTCATTTGTTTGAACGCCTAATTGCCCTCGTTTTTCCAGCAGTCTGGAAAGTTCAGATATTATACTCTTCAAATTGTCGCTGGCTGTTTCATCATATTCCTCTACAAAAAGTTGGCTTAATACATCCCCAAAGCCTGTTTTTAGAAAAGGGTCTTCTTTGGAGTTTGCTCGAATAACCAAAGGCCTGTTGTCACTTGAAACAAGACGGAAAACCACGCTGTCTATGGCCTTATGATTCCGGCTGGCGAAGAGCACTGTTTTGTCCGATAACCTGGCATTCACCATTGCCGCTGTTACAACCTGGCTTTTACCTGTACCAGGAGGACCAGTAATAACACTGATATCTTCAGTCAATAGAGACGCCACAGTCTCGCGCTGCTCATTGTTGAGAAGGCAGGTATCAATAACTATTCCCTCATGAACTGTTTTTTTATGAGATGTCTGGTCTTTACCTGAATTTGCCATACTTTGTATTTTGTCCGGACGCTTAAAAATAAATTTCAAAGCAGTCTTATCAAGCTCCTCATCACTCATTAAAGCAATCATTTTAAGCTCTTTGAGAAGAGATTTTGTATACCTTGTTCTATTCCCAATCATCAGAACTGCACGATTGTATATGCCGCTATCCGGCCTTGTTGGCAGCTTTGAAGAAGATACACATTCAGGACGAAGCGGCTCTTTGATTCTTTCTCCAAAAAAAGTTGAGACCCCAGCGGCAAGGGTTTTTAAATCAGGTGCATATGCATATTGGCTTCCATCGCCAAAAGACTCATCAATTCGTCCACGGTCCATAAGGCCACATGTAGAAAGAAACATTTTTTGTTGATCCGGTCTTTTGAGAGCGTAGCTTAGCCAATCAAGGTTTATTTCAGGGAATGGGTCATCATCCCAGAGCCGAAGAGCATTGGTTTGAAGCTCAAATTTGAGTTGATATGTAAATACAGGCTTTACAAAAACACCTTCCGGTCCAGTGCCATTTGGTTTCGTAAAAATCTGGAAAGGATAACCCAAGACTAAAACCCCATTTTCACCCGCTAAAACAAGTTTTTTGATGAAATGTTGTAAATCAGGGCCTAAAGGCAATGTCATTCCCCACTGATATCCTGGTCTTGGGTACCAAAATCCAGTTTGATTTAAAAACAGAAACCGCTCCCCATAATCCTGCAAGAATCCGGAAGCCTCACACCCTTCATCATTGCGCACGCAATCTGAATAATATCCCAGCAGTTTTCGAAACATTCCCCATGTCCCTGAAAAATCTGGTTTCTCTGATGGCAGCGGCTCTATAGCTTTTGGCTGAGGTTCTGGCTGTGGGGTAGGGTTTAGAAAGGGGCTTTTACTTGGTATCCATTCGTCAGATGAAGGAACTGAGGGCATTGATAGATCTGCTTTAGATCGTGGCTTTATTATTTGAAGATATGCTGACTTTTTAGCAAAAACAGAAGTGGGTTTCCAGCTTCCTCCTTCTATACGAACCAAACCTTCCTTTTGAAGAGATCGAAGTTCACGCAATATCTCATACTCTGGAAGTTTTAGTGACAATAAACGAAACTTCATGCTCAAATCTGTTGCCGTTAGAGATACAGGAGAAGCTTTAAGAAAAGATAGGATCTCGTCCGATATGGTCACTTGGTCTTGTATGTCATTCTTTAGATTCGGATAAATCATTTTTCTAACGTCAAACGCCGGCAATTACAAATAAATAGTGCCCGAACAAAAAAGGATAAGGCCTTATTTTTCAGCAAGTTATTACTATGATACAAACCGAAGATTGTCAATTTAGTTGCTTTTCAAAAGCGATTATTACTTTACTTTTTCTTCTGATTGTAGTATATTGTATTGTTTTTGTTGTCAATATCAATGCAATAATCGAAAATCTTCATAAGAAAATGTTATGACAAAAAGAGTATCTCAAAAAGTTCTGGTTACAGGTGGCGGAGGTTTCCTGGGCGGCGCTATAGTTAAGCTGCTGGTGGAAAGAGGCGACCATGTCCGAAGCTTTTCCCGCAGTTATTACCCGGAGCTTGCATCTATGGGGGTGGAACAGTTTCAGGGCGATATTGCTGATAAAACCTTTGTTGAAAAGGCATGCAAAGAAACTGATCTTGTATTTCATGTTGCAGCTAAAGCCGGTGTATGGGGAGATTATTCTGATTATTACAGAACCAACGTTACAGGAACTCAAAATATTATTGAAGCCTGTAAAAAACATAATGTTTCAAAACTCGTCTATACAAGCTCTCCAAGCGTTATATTTGATGGAACAGATATGGAAGGTGTAAATGAATCCTATCCATACCCAACCAATTATAATGCATACTATCCGAAAACAAAGGCCCTTGCCGAACAGGCTGTAAGAGCTGCCGGTGACGGCCTGTTAACTGTAATATTAAGACCGCATTTGATATGGGGTCCAAAAGACAGCCACATTGTTCCAAGAATTATTTCAAGAGCGAAACAGCTATTAATAGTCGGTAACGGCAAAAATGTTGTTGATACGATTTATATAGACAATGCAGCTTATGCCCATATTCTGGCTGCAGAAAAACTGGATGAAAACCCAGGTATTTCAGGAAACATTTATTTCATCAGCCAGGGGAAACCTGTTTTATTATGGGAAATGATAAACAACATTTTAAAAGCGGGCGGGCTTCCTCCTGTAAAACGTTCAATATCACACAAAGCTGCATGGCTTATTGGAGCCATTCTCGAACTTGTTTATAATGTTATAAATATTAAAAGCGAACCTGAAATGACGCGTTTTGTTGCAAATGAACTTGCAAAATCCCACTGGTTTGATATAAGTGCCGCCCAACATGATTTGGGGTACATTCCACGCGTATCTACAGAGGAAGGGCTAAAGCGACTTGAAGCCTGGCTAAAGCAAAAAATGTCAAGTTTTTCATCAAACCCGCCTCCCATTCAACCACCAAAACCTCCTTGACCCATACGATTAGCCCATGTTAAGCTTACAAATGGGTTTAAAATTTATCTGAAAAAACACTACTTATCAGGGGGTAACAATGAAACTTGTAGATATCGCACCAGTCGAGGTATGGCAACGCCTCGCGCAGGAAATTTATGATAAATTCGGATTTAACGGAAGCATTGTAGATAGAGACGGAGTTGTGGTTCATCCGCCGGCAGGATGGGCCAATAAGATTTGTCCGGCTATAAAGGGAAATGACGATAGCCGGGTGGTTTGTTCCTCCGCACAGCTATCCATGGCCGAAACCGCGCGCACCACGCAAAAAGCGGTGATTAAAAAGTGCGATGTCGGCTTTACCAAATTTGTAATACCTGTATTTGTCAATGAAGAGTTTCTGGGCACTGCGGGCGGATGTGGTATTCTTATTGAGGGTGGAGAACTGGACGATTTTTATATTTCAAAGCTCCTCCATATAGAAGAAGAACAAGTAAAAAAACTCATGGAAACTGTAAAAACAAGCGCTACAGACAAACTGGAAGCAGCCGTCGAACTTGTACAAAATCGGATAAAAGAACTTACACCTTCTTCAGTCGCGTAAATTGACTGAGTCACTGGTAACACTTTAGCGCTTTTAAATATTATTTTTTTGGACAGGATTTACAAGATATTCAGGATTTAAATTATTGTAGCCGTTCACGGCTTGAAACTTGAAATTGGAAATTGGGAAGAACAGTACAAAAGCATGAAGGCCAAATTTCCAATTTCAATGTTCCGTGAACGCTTACAAATTTTGTTTATCCTGTTATCCTGTCAGATTCTTTTTCAAAAGGCTAACTTGTTACAATTATAGAACATTGGTTAAGTAGTTGACAACTTGACTAATTGCAGAGCTGTTTACAAATGGCTCATAAGTTTTGAAAGGAGTAAATACATTGTCAGACATGCTTGGAGAAATGAGGAGAACACACAACTGTTGTGAACTTGATGCATCCTCGATCGGCAAGGAAGTTGTGCTTATGGGGTGGGTTCAGCGTCGAAGAGACCACGGAGGGGTCATATTTATTGACTTGCGGGACAGGGAAGGCCTAACCCAGGTTGTCTTTAATCCCAAGAAAGATAAAAAGGTTCACGAAAAGGCTCATGCAATCAGGAATGAATATGTAATTGGTGTGCGTGGAATTGTTGATCCAAGGCCTGAAGGAATGACCAATCCGAATCTGAAAACCGGAGAGATAGAAATTACGGTCGTTGAACTTAAAATTTTAAATGCAGCTAAAACACCTGCTTTTTTAATCGAAGATAAAATTGATGTGTCGGAAACAGTACGGCTCAGATATCGCCATATTGATCTCAGACGTCCACAAATGCAAAAAAATATGATCAAGCGTCACAAG
>JAUWQK010000126.1 GCA_030611115.1 Deltaproteobacteria bacterium | reverse complement strand
GAAAGGGTTATGGCAAAGCTGCATGAGATAGATGATGTCGCATATGTCAGGTTTGCATCGGTTTACAGAGAATTCAAAGATGTAAATGATTTTGTTGCTGAGCTGAAGAACCTTCTAAGCAAACAGTAGATTTATAATTAGGTAATTTGTTAAGTTTTTGCATCCTCCTATGTTAAAGTCAATTAATGCTTACAAACCCGCCCGCCTCGCCTGATCAAGTCAACGAAAAAACGAAGAGCATTGAGCAGGGCTCGCGATGCCCGGCAGGTGATTTTATAACAAAAAAAACAGAGCGAAGCGATTCCACAAATCAACAATCAACAATTTTGAATAATAATTATTATGGACGATCAGTATTTCATGAAAATGGCGCTTGAGCTTGCCGAGAAGGGGTTGGGCTTTACATCACCAAACCCCATGGTCGGAGCGGTTATTGTTAAAGACGGCAAAGTTGCTGGTAAGGGATACCATAAAGCTGTCGGCAAAGCCCATGCAGAAATCAATGCCATTAATGATGCAAAAATTTCGGCGGCAGGCGGGACACTTTACGTTACACTTGAGCCATGCAATCATACAGGCCGCACACTGCCATGTACTTTAAAAATTACAGAGGCCGGTATAAAGAGAGTTGTTGTTGCAATGAAAGACCCCAACCCCGATGTTAAAGGGGGCGGCATAGATTATTTAAAAAACAAAGGCATAGATGTTACTCTTGGAATTTGTGAGGATGAAGCAAAAAAACTAAATGAGGCTTTTATAAAATTTGTCGAAACCGGTTCTCCGTTTGTAACTTTAAAATGTGCGGCTACTTTGGATGGACGTATTGCAACCAGAACAGGTGATGCCGGATGGGTTTCAGGTGAAGAATCGAGAAGATTTGTGCATAAGCTTCGTCATGCTGCAGATGCAATTATGGTCGGTGTTAATACCGTTAAAATTGATGATCCCAGCTTGACCACCCGGTTGGACGATATGAATGGTTTGGACCCTGTCAGAATAATACTTGATACCAACCTTTCTATATCTGAAGAGGCCAGGGTATTGCAGCTTGATTCTGATTCCGATACAATTATAATAACTTGCAGTTCTGTTTCAAAAGATAAAAAAAACAGACTAAAAAAAAAAGGCGCTAAAATTATTGAAGCTCCGGTGAAGGACGGCCTTATAGATCTTGCTTCACTTATGGTACATCTTGGGGCTTTGGAGATAACGAGTCTGCTGATTGAAGGTGGAAGCCGGGTTAATGCATCTGCGCTTTCAGCAGGAATAGTTGATAGGGTGATATTTTTTTATGCTCCAAAAATTCTTGGAGGAGATGATGGTATCCCCATGTGCATGGGGCCCGGACCTGATTTAATGAAGAATTGCATTCCAGTTAAGAATATAAATGTTCACCGTTTTGGTGATGATGTGATGATCGAAGGATATGTTGGGTCAGGGGTCAGGGGTCAGGGATTAGGGATTAGGGGTAGCTGAATTGACCATTATTAATGAGGTCGGTATGTTTACAGGGATAATAGAAGGACTCGGCGCTATTACAAAGATTCGTCCTTCAGGACAGGGTAAGCGTTTTACCATTGAAGCTGATTACTCTCTTGACCAGACTAAAACAGGAGACAGCATTGCAGTCAGCGGTGCCTGCCTGACGGCTGTTGTGATTGAGGGGAAAAGTTTTGAGGTTGATGTGTCGCCTGAAACCCTTTCCAAAACAACATTCGGCAGAGCAAAGATTGGAGATCGGGTTAATCTTGAGCGCGCACTCCGTTTTTCCGATCGTATAGACGGCCACCTTGTTTCAGGACATATAGATGAAACAGGCTCGGTAATAAGCATAAAGACATCAGGGAATGCTATAATATTTGCGTTTGAGGTGCCTGAATCCTTATCTCATTACATGATCAGAAAGGGCTCGGTTGCAGTAGATGGTATCAGTCTTACCATAAATAATTGTGATAAGATGAGTTTTGAGGTGAGCATAATTCCTCATACTGCAAAGCTGACTAACATAGGCCTTAAAAAGATCGGAGATCATGTTAACATTGAAACAGATATGATAGGAAAATATGTTGAGCGATTTGTAAGAAATGATGATAAAGAGCAAAAAACTGGAAAATCGTCTATTGATAAGCAATTTCTGGCGAAATCAGGTTTTCTTTAGGATCTGTCATGAAATAAACAGGAGGTAATAATTTAGCCTTTTGAAAAAGAGTCTGACAGGATAACAGGATAGACAAGATTTTATTTAAGTGCACAAACAAAGTTAACTCTCATTGTAGATAGCCGGTAAATCATAAAAAATCAAAGCCCGACTAAGGTGTACAAATGAAATACAAAAAATTGACTGAAAATCATCGGTTGTGTATGTAGAGTTTACAACCGAATGCGTTATAGTTTTTAGGTTTAATTATTAATTTTGGTGAACGAAAAGTTGAAATCAAACGCAAAGCAAGAGATTTTGATGAGGATTTACAGGATATGTTTTGATATTTTAATCCTGAATATCCTGTTAATCCTGTCAAAAAAATAATATTTAAAAGCGCTAAAGTGTTACAACAGGAGAAATTAGAAAAATGCCGATTATTAGTATTGAAGAAGCTATTCAGGAGATAAAAGCCGGTCGAATGGTTATTCTCGTTGATGACGAAGACCGTGAAAATGAAGGTGATTTGACGATGGCTGCCGAAGCAGTTACTCCTGAAGCCATTAATTTCATGGCAAAATATGGACGAGGGCTGATATGTCTCTCTATGAAAGGTGAAGCACTCGATGACCTTGATCTTCCGCTTATGGTTGACAACAATACATCTCAATTTAAAACAGGTTTTACTATATCAATAGAGGCGAGCCGCGGTGTAACAACAGGGATTTCTGCGGCAGACCGTGCTACCACAATTCTTACAGCGGTCGCAGATGGTGCTAAACCGAGCCATCTTGTCAGGCCGGGCCATGTATTCCCCCTAAGAGCAAAAGAAGGGGGTGTTATGGTCAGGTCGGGTCAGACAGAAGGGTCTGTTGATCTGGCATCCCTTGCAGGTTTAAAGCCGGCCGGTGTTATTTGCGAGATAATGGACGATGATGGTACTATGGCCAGAATGCCGTCTCTTGAGAAATTTAGTGAAAAACATGGTATTAGGATATGTACTATCGCAGATCTTATAGAATACCGTATGAGCAAGGAATCTTTTGTACATATGGCCGCAGAAACAGTTATACCTACCGCATATGCAGGTGAGTTCAGGGCCATTGTATATGAAAATGATATTGATGATCTGCTTCATATTGCCCTGGTTAAGGGAGAAATCGATCCGGAAAAACCGGTGCTTGTCAGAGTGCATTCGGAATGCCTGACCGGGGATATATTTGGTTCTCTTAGATGCGACTGTGGAGACCAGCTTCATAAAGCAATGGAAAAGATAGAAGAAGAGGGCACAGGTGTGCTTCTTTATATCAGGCAGGAGGGCCGGGGAATTGGTCTTGTGAACAAGTTGAAAGCTTACGCACTTCAGGATCAGGGCCTTGATACAGTTGAGGCAAACGAAAAGCTCGGATTCAAGCCTGATATGAGAAATTATGGTATTGGCGCTCAGATTCTGGTGGATCTTGGGGTCAGAAAGATGAGGCTGCTTACAAATAATCCCAAGAAAATGGTTGGACTTGATGGATATGGACTGAGTATTGTTGAACAGGTACCGATTGAAATAAAGCCTAATGAATACAACAAAGGTTATCTTGAGTGTAAAAGGCTTAAAATGGGGCATTTGCTTAATATTGATGCAATACTCTAACCTTAAGGAAAAACGGTTCACGGTTTACGGTTCACAGTTAACGGTTGATTGAAACATAAAGGCGAAAGGCTGAGAACTCAAGTTTATATTGCATGTGAAGTTAAAATATTTTCTGAAAAAATTCAAAAAACTAACTCAATAAAAAAACCGTGAACCGTGAACTGTGAACAGTTACCTTATTAATCGGGAGGAACATAAATGCCGAAAGTTATTGAAGGAAAACTTCTTGCCAAGGGAAAAAAATTTGCCATAGTTGTTAGCCGTTTCAATGATTTTGTTACCAGCAAGCTTACAGAAGGTGCAGTTGATGCATTGCTGCGTTCCGGCGCTGATACAAAAGATATTGAAATCATAAAAGTGCCGGGTGCCTTTGAGATACCGCTGATTGCGAAAAAGGCAGCGGAAAAAGGTCGCTATAATGCAGTTATATGTCTTGGCGCTGTGATTCGCGGAGCAACACCGCATTTTGATTATGTAAGCGCTGAAGTAAGTAAAGGTGTTGGAATGGTCGGCCTGGAATATGGAGTCCCGGTAATATTCGGAGTTATAACTACTGACACAATCGAACAGGCCATAGAACGCGCTGGTATGAAATCCGGCAACAAAGGATGGAGTGCGGCATTAAGCGCCATAGAAATGGCCAACCTGATTGAGGCTGTTGATAAAGCATAAGGCATGAGAAACCGACGTAAGGCACGGGAACTTGCCATGCAGGCTCTCTTTTATATAGATATGAGTCAGAATGACTCAAAAGAAGCGATTAAACTTTTTTGTGAAAATTTTGTGACCTCAAAAAGAAATTTGCCCTTCTTTCTTGAACTGACAAACGGTGTTATTAAGGGTTTGACTGAAATTGACTCCGTAATTGAGCGCTTTTCCAGTAATTGGAAAATCAGCCGGATGTCCATTGTTGACAGAAATGTTATGAGACTTGCGGTATATGAGATGCTTTTCTGCGATGATATTCCATCAAAAGTATCTATTAATGAGGCTATTGATATAGGGAAAAAATTCGGCGCCGAAGAATCAGGCGCTTTTATAAATGGAATTCTTGACAGCATACGCATTGCAGTGGAAGAAGAAAAAAAAGGAGTAGGGGCGGGTTTGAAACCCGCCCCTA
>JAUWQK010000223.1 GCA_030611115.1 Deltaproteobacteria bacterium | reverse complement strand
GTCGTGCTCCTTCAGCCAGCTCGGACATCTCTCCTCAAGATAAGCATAAGTTGGGTATGGTTTTGATTTCAGCTGTTATCCTATGTTAAAGTCAATTGATGCTTACAAAAAAGATTGTCGATTGAAGATTGAAGATTGTCGATTTGTGGAATCGCTTCGCTCTGTCTTTTTGTTATAAAATTAATAGAATACCTTCAATCATCAATCTTTCTTCAATCTTCAATCATCAAGCATCAAGTTCTTTCTTGATAAGCTCCTTTAAGTATTTCATGTCCACCGGCTTTGATAAATAATCCGTGCAGCCCATGCGTTCTGCGATCTGTTTTTTATCCCACGCGGGATAGGCTGATATCATAATCACCGGTATTTGCCTGTTAATGACCTTGAGCTTTTCCAGGACCTCAATTCCGTCCATCTCCGGCATGCAAACATCGACGACAGCCAGGTCAAAGGGCCTGTCTGCGGCAAGTCGAAGCGCCTCCGCTCCTGAGCCTGCGCACTCAACATCGTAACCCGCTTTGCCCAGCACGCGTTTTAAGAGCACCTGCATGTTTTCCTCATCATCAACAACTAAGATCTTGTGCGTCATGAGCCTTTTCCGAATGAGGCGGTTTTAAAACGTTTAATTAGTAGCTGAAAGCTGAAACAACCTGAACCCAGCACTTATCCTGTCCATAGGTGTAGCAGGAAGTATGCCAGCGAAGGTATGTTGGCGATGGGAAAATGATAACTTATTGTATTAGTAGTAAATTATAATTTTATGAGTCAGGTTGGGCCGGTAGGGGGAGTGTGTTTTTGTTCAAAGGAATCTGCATCCAGGTTAATTAACTTATCTATGTATATATCTGTTAACCTGCTTTTATTATACAAAATATTAACTTAAAATTATAAAATCGCATATTTTTGTGTTTTGCCCATAATTTATTGATAATCTTAATTATTATTGTATTTGTCATCCGGTACAGCATACGATTTGGACAGTGTCTATTTATTTGGACACTGTCCAAATCGTATGCTTGTTCACCAAAACATTTCGACCTGTGCGGTTAGCCATTAGCTGTTAACGTTTAGCCGTTAGCATTGAAAAGGAGTGGGAATGAGAGATTTTAGAGAACTTAATCAGCAGGTCAATGAAGTAAAAAGGATGTTGAACAGTTTTATCCAAAAGCTAATAGCGCAGGTCGAAACATTTTAATCCTAATCAGGGCAAACGTTCACGGAACGTCAAAATTAGAAATTTGGCCTTCATGTTTTTGTACTGTTCCTCCCAAATTTCTATTTTCCAATTTCAAGTTTCAAGCCGTGAACGGCTATACATCAGAATAAGGCTCTTTGATACATTCGGGACATATTCCGTGAGAAATATCTACTCCCGACATTTTTTTGTTGAGATACTCTTCAATAGAAACCCATACACACTTATTGTGTTCCCTCTCATAACGTATTTTCTTGCAATGCATGCATATCGGAAGATTAGATTCGTATATCTGTAGGCGTCTTTCAGCTCTTTTCAATTGTATGGCTCTTTCAATAACAAAAAGAAGCGCTTTCCCAAGATTCTCTGTCTTTTCAGCGACAAAATCGTCCGCTCCGATCCTCACTGCCTCAACCGCTGTCTCAACACTTTTTGTGTTGGACAAAATTACAATGGGAACACAATTATTTCGAAGCCTGATATTTTCTATCAATTCCAGGCCGTTCATCTTTGGGATGTTTAAGCCTGCAACAAGAATATCATATTTCAGCCCTGTCACGTTTTGCAGGGCGGCCTTACCATTTTCCATGCATGTAACCTCATACCCGCCGCCTTCAAGGAAAGATGTAACCGTGCGAACGATTGAGGAAGATTCATGTACAAGTAATGATTGTTTCATAATGATGACTGGTCATCCTTTTATCAGAAATTTAAAAACTCAAAAGGTAATAGTTCAGCAATCCCTAAATCCCTAAATCCCTTATTTTAGTATATAATGAACTTCGACTTATTCCAAGAATCTTGGCGGCCTTTGTTTTATTGCCGCTTGTCTCTTCCAGTGCCTTTAATATAGCTTTCATTTCCGCCTCCCGGCCCGCGGCCTTGATTACGGTTTTGAACGGTTCCAACTGCTTGGTTTTATAGGACATCATTTGCCTGATAGGCAATGGCAGCGAAGCTTCATTAATAAGTGGACCAGCGCTTAGAAGTACCGCACGTTCCATGACGTTTTCAAGCTCTCTGACATTTCCAGGCCACGGATTTTGCATAATGGCATGCATGGCATCCGGTGTGATATCGGAAAGTTTTTTGTCATAAATCGCAGCATATTTTCGCATAAAGTGATGTGCCAGCATGGTGATATCAGACGTTCTTTCCCTCAACGGAGGCAGATCGACGGTGACCACAGCCAACCGGTAGTAAAGATCCCTTCGGAATCTCCCCTCATGCATGGCCTCCTCAATGTCTATGTTTGTGGCTGCTACCACACGCACATCTCCCTCAATACTGGTAATACCGCCTACCGGTCTTACCTCTTTTTCCTGAAGCACCCGGAGCAGATTCAACTGCATGGCCGAAGAGATGGTCCCGATTTCATCTAAGAAAAGCGTGCCCTTGTCTGCCGCAATAAACAGCCCTTTTTTATCTTTAACCGCTCCGGTAAAGGCCCCCTTGACATGGCCGAAGAGTTCACTTTGCAAAAGATGTTCCGGGAAAACACCGCAATCCACAGCAATAAAAGGTTTGTCTCTCCGGCCGCTCAGGTCGTGGATAAGCCGGGCGATCAACTCCTTGCCGGTACCGCTTTCTCCCTGGATCAGGACTGTCGCCTGGCTGTCTGCCACCCTGGCAACGAGTTTCAA
>JAUWQK010000251.1 GCA_030611115.1 Deltaproteobacteria bacterium | reverse complement strand
TGACCCCCTTCAGCCTTCAGTCTAAACAGCTTCAGCCTGAGACTACGTGAGTAGAAATTACCTGGTCCCTGTATGTGTCCGGATCTTAAATTTAAGACCCGGACACATTTTTTTCTTGCCATGTGATTAAAAATTAGTTATATTAATAAATTAAGTTAAAAAACATCGGAGATTTTTTATACCTAAGTTGAACTATTTTTTGCGTTGCGAAGAAACGTGCCGAGATCTTGGTGCAGATCGAGAAAAAATCGTTCAATTCAGGTTATATATATTCGTCTGATGAAAAGAAGGGGGCGAGGAGTTTGAAGGAAATTCAAGTCAAGGTTTATGACAATGACCTTGAAAAGGCTATGCGCATTCTGAAAAAGAAGATTCAGAATGACGGCCTTTTTAAAAGACTGAAGCTGAAAAAAAGCTATGAAAAGCCAAGCGAGCACAAACGTCGCAAGCAGCGCGAAGCCTTAAGAAGACAGAGGATTACAGCTTCTAAAAGATACAGATAAAACAAGGTCAAAAACAAATAAAACTTGAACCCGGCAGGAATATTAATTTTTGCCGGGTTTTTTGTGGCTATGAACACAAAGAAACATTACAATAAATGTATTCAGACCATGTACGGCCTGAAAAGGTTTGGGATCAAACTCGGCCTTTCAACCATCAAAAGCATGATGCATGGCCTGGGTAATCCCCAGGACAGCTTTTCGTGCATTCATGTGGCGGGAACAAACGGAAAAGGATCAATTGCATCCTCCATTGCTTCAATTCTTAAAGAATCAAACTACAGGGTAGGACTTTATACTTCACCTCATCTTGTTCGTTTTAATGAAAGAATACGAATAAACAACCAGCCTGTTTCAAACAAAACCATTGTCGAAGCATATGAAGCATTAAAAAACGTATCCACAGGAAAACGCGAGCCGACTTTCTTTGAATACTCCACTGCAATGGCGCTTTATGAATTTGGAAAACAAAAAGTGGACTGGGCTGTAATAGAAACAGGAATGGGAGGAAGGCTTGACGCAACCAACATCATAAAACCCGCCCTCACCATAATTTCCAACATATCACTTGAACACAGAATGTATCTTGGAAACACCATAAAACAAATTGCAGGTGAAAAAGGCGGGATAATAAAAAATAACATAACTGTTGTAACAGGCGCCGGACAGAAGAGCGCCATCTCGACCTTAAAAGATATTGCCAGAAAAAAGTCAGCGCCTTTTTTTCGTCTTGGAGATGAATTTAAAGTAAGAAGGAATAAAAACGAATCCTTTACCTATTTTGGAATAGAAAACACATGGTGCAACCTGCGCACAGGATTGCGGGGAAATCACCAGATCGACAATGCGGGACTCGTGCTTGCGGCATGCGAACTGCTGAATAAAAGCAAAGCAGAAATTTCTCTAAAGAGCATACAAAGGGGGCTTGAAAAAAACCGCTGGCCCGGAAGGCTGGATATAGTTTCTGAAAATCCCCTGATAATCCTTGATGGAGCGCACAATATAATTGCCACAAGAAGACTTGTAAAATATCTGTCCAAAAATCTTGCCGGCAGAAACATAACACTTGTTGCAGGAATTCTGGATGACAAGCCTTATTCTTCCATGCTTAAAACACTTTGCTCTGTCTGTAATAGAGCCATATTAACCCAGCCAAAGATAAACCGGGCGCTGCTGCCTGAAAAACTTTACTCTGTTGCAAAAGAAGTAATTTTAGATATAAAAATTATGCCCGACGTCAGCCAAGCCATAAAACACGCCATTAAAACAACACCAACAAACGATGCAATCTGCATTGCCGGCTCTTTGTATCTGGTTGGCGAAGCAATTGAATACTTTGAGAAAAGTCCCGCCTCTTCTATTAAAAAATAGTTAATTGTGTAACACTTTAGCGCTTTTAAATATTTTTTTCAGGAACCTTCTTCTTTTCTGCAAGAAAGCTCAAAAACCGCTCAACTTCGTTTTTACCCATATCTTTCGGATGTGTTTTGCCGCCATAAAATTTTATGTACTGCAATATCCAGGAACAGTAAGACTGTTCGGTCCTGTATGCATAGTGATAATATCGTAAAACTTCACGGACTTGATCCATTAAACGATATTCCAGATTCGGTTTAAATTTCATCTTGATTTCCATATTTTTCATTATATTATATTGTTAATATATAAAACTTAATAACAGATAAAAGAGTTAAAAAATTATAAAGAACCCTTTCGTTTATCAACAGAAGAAGAAAAATCTAACAAATTCAGCCGACGCAATAAAACGCGCGGCCGATTTGCGCCGTTCGGCGTCATGCTATGAAACACTTTAGCCAATATAGGACAAGCAATAAGAAATTAACTGGAGAATCAAATGAGTA
>JAUWQK010000047.1 GCA_030611115.1 Deltaproteobacteria bacterium | reverse complement strand
ATACTTGCACCTTCGTAATTATGGGCAGCCATGTGATCGAAAAGAATCCGTGCCTTGCCGGAAACGTTCCGAACGTCAAAAGTATCCTTCATCAGAAGAAAAATATCAATGTCTTGTGGACACGGCTTGTCGGTAACAAAGAATCCAAAAATGATGGAGCGAACCACCTGTCCTGTTTCCTTTGTCAGCAAGTAGATACGTTGCAACCGCTCCGCCACAATTACCCTTTTAAAACTGCCTTTTCCAAAATGTTCAATGACATCAAGCAAAGTTGCTCGGTGAATTTTTACTTTCCATTAACTTCAGGCTCTGTCTTTTCTTATGTCCGCTCAAACAGATCAACCCAGGATTGAAACCTTCTAACTTTCTCAAGCCCATAGGGTTTAAGGTATTGCTTTATATCTTCAACAGATTTTTCTTTTTTTAGTGAATCCCTATTCTTAGAAAAGAACTTGTCTGCAAAGCAAATTATCTGCTCTTCTATTGAAACAGGAAGCATATCGCGCTTTGGCAGTGGAAGTGCATAGTTCTTTATGTCTTCGATTGTTATGCCTACGCCTACATGACGTTCACAGACAAGAGCATGCCTTGGAAGCCCGATCTTTTCCAGTATTTCACGGCCCAAATATCCATGACAAATATACGGATTTTTGCCTTTACAACCCAGTTCAGTGGCATTCGTCAAAAACATGCCGATATCGTGCAGCATGGCGGCTTCTTTTATAAAATCAAGATCCGGGTTTAATTGGGGTACTTTTTTGGCGGCATCAAGGGCTTTTCTTGCGACCTGTTTGCCGTGTTGAATTAGAATCTCATATGCCCTTGAATTGCTTTTGTAGTACTTATCAATAATATTAACAGGATTCATAAAACTATCGCGAAAGAAGCACCCCCTCTATGAAAGGATCTATTGCTCCATCAAGAACGCTGTTGACGTCGCCAACTTCAAGATTTATCCGGTGATCCTTGACCATCTGATAAGGATGAAGGACATATGACCTTATCTGGCTGCCCCATGCTATTTCATCCTTGTTATCATGCAGTTTTTGTTTTTTTTCATCCTGCTTCTGCTTTTCATCTTGATATAGTCTCGCCTTAAGCACCTTCATTGCCATTTCTTTGTTCCTGTGCTGTGATTTTTCCTGCTGGCACTGAACAACTATCCCGGTAGGCAAGTGTGTGATACGTACAGCGCTGCAAGTTTTATTAACATGCTGACCCCCGGCTCCGCTCGCTCTGAATACATCAATGCGCAGGTCTTTATCGTCAATGTCTATAACGATTGTTTTATCAAGTTCCGGATAGACAAATACGGAAGCAAAGGATGTATGCCTTTTGTGGCTTGCGTTAAATGGAGAAATCCTGACAAGGCGGTGAATTCCTTTTTCAGCCTTAAGGTATCCATATGCATATTCTCCGCTTGCGGTAAAAGTAACACCTTTAATCCCCGCTTCATCACCAGGCTGAAAGTCAATTATTTTGACCTGAAAGCCTTTTCGTTCAGTCCATCTAAGATACATTCTGAAAAGCATTTCAGCCCAGTCCTGAGCATCTGTTCCGCCGGCGCCTGCATTGATTGAAACAATAGCGTTGTTTTTATCATCTTCTTCATCAAGCATCAGCTCGAGTGAAAGTTTACCGATTTCTTTGTCTATTGCTTTGATTTGGAGGGAGACTTCTTCGATGGTATCTGTGTCTGATTCATCGAGGGCCATATCCAGCAGTATTTCACATTCTTCAAGGTCATTAAAAAGCTTGTTAAAACTTTCGACCTTGGTTGTAAGCAATGCCCGTTCTTTTAGAATTGATGTAGTTTCTTCTTGTTTATCCCAGAAGCTGTCTTTTGCAATCAGGTTCTCAATTTCTTTTAGTCTTTTTGATTTTTCTTCGACGTCAAAGATAGTCCTTCAGATGTTCTAATTTAAGATAAAGTCCCTTTATATTTTGCTTGAGTTCTATAGACATTTTTTCCTCCTTAATGTTGGCGGCTTTGTAAAAAGTCCATTTTCTGCGTTGCGCTGCATCCTTCGTCGTTGCGACGTAGCTATAAGTACCTCTCTTTCCTCAGGATTTGCGCGCCTTGAAACTGGAGCTTTTTACTTTGCCGTCCGAATTTTGATTTTTATACAATATTGAAAATACAAGCGTAACTACCACGCATGCAATGGCGAAAAGATCACCAAACCTGGTATAGGCGGATGTCTCATGTATGATTGGAATGGATCGAGTTATGACTTTTTTCTGAAAGAGCGATGTCGAATCCATAACTCTTCCAACAGGGTCTATGAATCCACTTATGCCTGTATTTGCCGACCTTACCAGAGATCGTCTGTTTTCTATTGCTCTGAATACCGCCATGGAAAAGTGCTGATAAGGAGCGCTTGACTTGCCATACCATGCATCATTAGTAATGTTGACAAGTAATGCCGCTTCATTTTTTGTCATGGCCCTGGAAAGTTCAGGAAAAATGATTTCGTAACAAATCAGTAACCCCAGGTTGCAATTATTCCACTTGATAGTTTTTCCTTCCTGCCCTGCGCTGAAATCTCCAACAGCTTCGACCATTTTACCAATAAACGGCAGCCATTTTTTAAAAGGGACATATTCTCCAAATGGAACAAGGTGCGCCTTGTCATATTTTCCCCATACCCTTCCATCCGGGCTTATCAGATAGGCACTGTTGTAATATTCTATAATATTTCCCCTGCGGACAAAGGAAGGACTGCCTATCAGAAAATCCGTGTTTGTATCATGAATTCCCTTTTGAACCTTTTTTGACAGCAGTCTGTCGTACAAAAAGTAAAAGGGAGTCGCTGTCTCCGGCCAGACCACAAGATCAGGTTTTTCCTCTTTGGCTGAAAGAGATAAATTGACGTATTTTTCTGTGGTTGCTGTTTGAAATGCCGGGTCCCACTTTATTGACTGTTTGATATTTCCCTGAACAATTGTGACTTTTAAAGACTTTGAAGCAGAGATTAGATCGTCAATTGATTCAATTCGCCATTTTCCATAAATGAAAACAAGACCTGCGATCAAGATAAAAACAAATATCGATCCTCCGGCAAGACGTTTTTTAATCCGTACTTCTTTCCATTTGCTTTTCGTAATATAAAGAAATGCCAGGAAAATTGTCGCATTAGCCAGAGCAATCAGAAATGATACCCCATATATTCCAAATATATCCGATATCTGTATAAGATGCAACCTGTTAAATTGGGAGTATCCAATCAGTCCCCAGGGAAACCCTGAGAAAAGATAATTGCGAATATATTCGAGGGAAACCCATGAAAAAGGAATTATAAAAAGACAGTTCGCAGGTTTTGCACATAATCTGGTTAAGATAACTGAAAAGACAGCAATGTAAGTAGCCAGATAAGCGGATAACAGGAAAAGAACGGATATACATTGATAAAGAGGAAGATGACCATAAGTTTTCATAGTGTAGGCAAGCCAGTATGCAAGCGTAATATAATGTACAAGACCTGCAAGAAAACCAAGACGAAAACTATTTGTTAAGGAGCTGTTTTTTAAGGAAATCAGAAGCGGTACAAGGGCAAACCACGCAAGCCAGTCAATGCCGATTTTCGGGAAAGAACCGGTTAAAAGCAAGCCGCTTAATACAGCTAAGATGATATTTGACCAGTTAATACTTGTTATTTTCAATTTTAATCCAGTAATTCATTGTAATATTTAAATTTAATAATACCTAAGTTGAGCGATTTTTTGCGAAGAAATGTGCCGAGATCTTGATGCAGCAAGGTTTGCGAAAATCGGAGGCATACCAATGGATATGTCGAGACTTTTCGCAAGTCCTTGATGCGCAAGAGATTGGTGCAGGTCGATTAAAAAATCGCTCAATTTAGGTTATATACAGCTCCAGCGATCATAGGTCAAGCTTTTGCCAGCTCGTGCTTTGGCGAATGAGCCTGCGCGTCTGTCCCACCATGTAAAGGGGAAGAGATAACAGGCTATAGGGGATATTGCGTCCATCGGCCAGGGCTGTCTGCGATTCAAATACAGACGGGATATCACTGTTAAACCGTATGCCAAGAGAGCAGTGTTTTTCACGCAAAAAGAGATGAAGCGACTTGAGAGTTCCGCTTTTGCCCGCCTTAACTTCAATGGGAACGATAAGTGTGCCTTCGGAAATCACGTAATCAACTTCAGCCGACGAGTTCTTTTTTTCCCGAACCCAGTAATATACCTCGGGTTCACAATATGATGACGGGGAAAACAATAGATGCTGGCCGATATATTGTTCACAAACCGCGCCAGCATTGACTCTCATAACATCCTCCGCCTTTTCGTAATCGAGCAAATTCAGACCGGTGGCCGTTGACATCAGGCCTACATCTAAAAAAAGAACCTTGAATGTTTTTGGATTTATTGTTGCCCCGAGAGGGATGCCGCTACATGATGAATGATAGACCGGGTATGCTACGCGGGCATGAAACAGCAGATTCAATGCCCTTGCCAGATCACCTGATCTCTCATTACGATCTGCATTGACATATTTGAACTTTGAGCCTGCAAGAAGCGGGATTTTCTTGAACAGAAGCTGGAGGCGTTGGTGCTTGACCTGCTTTGCATATTTGTTGAAATCGTCCTGGAAGGTTGCCATGAGCGCATGTTTTATTGATTCGCATTCCTGCCATGAATTGCTGTTGAGATAAACCTCAATGGCCTCAGGCATGCCTCCGGTAACCAGAAAGATTCGGAGCAGGTCCATAAGCTGGCGGTGAAGCGGCTCGGGCATGTTATCGTCCACAGAAAATTCATTAAGGAATGTTACCAACTTTTCCTTGCCGGCTGCCCACAGGAATTCCTCGAACTGCATGGGGCCGAGATGCAGGTACTCAATACGTCCCACCGGCATGGAGAAAGCCGGTTCTTCAAGAGCGAATTCCAACAGGGAACCAGCCGCAACCACATGCAATTCGGGCAGTTCTTCATAAAAATACCGAAGCGAGGCAAGCACTTCAGGTACGGCCTGAATCTCATCGAGAAACAGTAGCGCAACGCCAGGCCTTATTGGGATATTGTATTGCAATTCCAACAGTTGAATAATCTTGTGTGGGTCCTTTGAGGTAAAAAGCGATGCAATCTCAGGATTTCGCTCGAAATTGATTTCGACCAGATGATCAAAGTATTCCCTGGTAAACAACCGGACCAGGTATGTCTTGCCCACCTGCCTGGCTCCCCGGATGACCAGAGGTTTGCGGTTTTGCTTTGATTTCCAGGTTTTCAAATATTCCAGGTCAAATCGAAGCATTTTTCACCTTTTAGTCATTTTAAGGGGTTATTAAAGCATTAATGATGATATTATCAAGGGTAATTTAATTATAAAAACATAAAAAAGCAAGGGTTTTTTTCAAAAGGCCCACAATCTGTGGCACAATTGAAATGCGCTTGACAAACACCGCCTTGGCGAACTTATCGATATTATTGGCAACAGCCCGTCAAGCTTTGACAATAATATCCTTGATTTCAGGTGGTTATTGTGTTAAAAATTATGACACATTAAACGCAACATCTTTTTTACATACTTTTATGATCGACTCTTTTTTTTCGAAAACATCTCGCTTTTTCGATTTCAATATTCGGAGTTGGCGCGCTGCAACTAATTGTAAACTATACAATAAGGTGCTCTCATCATGAGGGATTTCGTTCCATGATATTGCGCGTTTTTCCCCACTAATCATTGTGAATTTAAGGTGTACGTATTTTAATTATAAACTCTTTACTATAATCTGTACGAATTTTGTGAGAAGAGGATCGGCAAATGAATGATCCAGAAAAAATATTAAAACTACTACAGGCACTTAAAGGGTGGTCAATAGCGGGTGATATTTTGATAGGTGTGCTTGTGTGTGCCTCCATTTTAGTGATTTATCACTGGCAGAAGCACCAAATCACAGCTTTAAAAGAAGGAAGTAGAAGGGAAGTAGAAGGGGACGCTTTTAACTATTTAACTTACTAATTTCAATTGGGTATGCTATTCGGTTTTAAGCAATTTTTTCTTTCCTGTGAGATGTATAAAAAAAGAAGAGTCCGGTTCCAAGGATCATTACTATCGACCCAAAAGAGAAGGCATGTCTTAGCTGAAACATATCCATCATCAAGCCGGCGACAAGAGAGCCTGTGAGCATCCCGGAACTGTGAGCCATTGCAATAAGGCCCATTACAGATCCCATGGCTTTTGTTGTCTTCCCTTTTAATACGGCTATCGCCATCAGTGCCGGCATTGCAATGCCGCCTCCGATTCCAATAAGTACATTGGCTGTAAATAAATTCCCAAAGCCATCTGCCCAGTTAAATAATAAAATTGCAAAAGCTATTATAAATCCTCCGATTAAGATCATAATTCTTTTGTTGAATCTATCAGCCATGTAGCCCATGGGTGCCTGCATTACACCGGCGATAAAGACTCCCAGCATTACAAGAATTCCGATATAAGAGCTGGAAAGATGAAATTCCGAATCCGCCAGAACAGGCAAGAAACCCCATACTACACCTACACATGCTGCATACGCAAATCTGAAGAAGAAAAGACCTGCCAAATCTTTATCTCTTAATAGCTTTTTCCATGATACAACCTCTTTTTTTCGTGAGACAGCTCGTTCAGACTTTGTTGGGGGAAGCAGAAAAAGGCATAAAGAAAAACCTAAAAAAGCAAGAATGCCCATACACAGGAATGATGTATTAAGGCTGAAATGTTCATTTATCATACCTCCTGCTAAAGGCCCGACGCTCAGGCCAAAAAACATAGACATGTTGAACATTCCCATGCTCAGGCCTTCACTGCCTTCAGGTGTTATATCGCCCACATATGCCTGAATAACCGGTATCAGCATTGCAGATGATATGCCTTGAATGAATCGAATTATAATAAGTGTTTCGACATTTTTTGAAAGGATAAAACCTATTGAAATCAGGGCATACGCTAAAAGGCCCGCAACGATTAATGGTTTGCGGCCTTTTTTGTCTGAGAGCCGTCCGAAATATGGGAGGAAAAATGTTCTTGAAAGGGAAAATGCCCCGAATACCAGTCCAATGTACAAACCACTTGCGCCAAGTTCATAAGCATAGACAGGAAGAAGAGGGACTACTATGCCGACTCCTGTGACTGAAACAAAAATTGAGAAGAACAGGACGGCAAAAATTTTCTTATCCGAATTTGTCAATCTTTACTCTTTTTGGCTTTACTCTTTTTGGATGTTATCCAGAACGGATTCGATAAGATTTCTGATTTCTGTGAGCCTTTTCTCCGACAAGGCTTCGAAACGAAGTACAAGAACAGGCTGGGTGTTTGATGCCCGCACAAGGCCCCATCCATCATCAAACAGAACCCGGACACCATCTATATCTATAACCTTATATCGTTTTCTAAAATATTCCGTTACTTTTTTTACTACTGCAAACTTTTTATTATCCGGGCATTCGACGCGTATTTCCGGCGTTGAGTAAGTCTTGGGAACATCAGACAAAAGCTCGGATATTGTCTTCCCTGTATCAGCTAATATTTCAAGAAGCCTGCAGGATGCATAAATAGCATCGTCAAAACCAAAATAGCGGTCGGCAAAGAACATATGGCCGCTCATTTCGCCGGCAAGTTCAGCTTTTTCTTCTTTCATTTTCTTTTTGATTAAAGAATGACCGGTTTTCCACATTATGGCACGGCCGCCGTTTTTTTCTATGTCATCATACATTGTCTTTGAACACTTTACTTCTGAAATGAAAACAGCACCTGGTTTTCTGGAAAGGATTTCCCTTGAAAATATAATCATGAGCTGATCTCCAAAGACAATATTTCCTTTTTCATCAATAACGCCGATCCGGTCACCGTCACCATCGTAACCTATGCCTAAGTCCAGCCCCTTTTCCCTTACAAGAGAAATAAGGTCTTTCATATTTGCCTCTACTGTTGGATCGGCTTCGTGGTTCGGGAAAGTTCCATCCATATCGCAATATATGTCATGAACTTCACAGTTAAGGCTTTTCAAGATTGGTACCGCAACTACCCCGGCTGTGCCGTTCCCTGCATCGATCCCTATCTTTAGCGGTTTGGATATAGAGATATTTTTATCGATAAATTCCTTGTAAGGAGTGACAACATCGGCAGATGATAATGCTCCCTTTCCGCTGGCAAAAGATTTTTCATTAATTATGTCAAGTATTTTCAGGATATCCTTGCCATGAATGGAATCTAAACCAATGCATAGTTTGAAACCGTTATATTCGGGAGGATTATGGCTGGCAGTGATCATAACACCGCCCTCCTGCTTGAGATGGGTGATTGCAAAGTAAAAAACAGGCGTTGGACAAACCCCGATATCTATAACATCGCAGCCGGTTGACAAAAGACCCTCAGTGATTTTTTCAGCATACAGATCCGAGGTTTTTCTGCAGTCACGTCCAACAGTGAGCTTTGAAGAACCATGCTGCAACAGATAAGTGCCGACTCCTTTTCCTATCTGTATTACATCGTCTTCTGTCATGTCCTTACCGGCAATGCCTCTGATATCGTATTCTCTAAAAATATTCGGATTCATGATTCTCCTTTCGTAACTACTTAGGTGGATAGGCTGAAGACTGTTAGGAAAAAACGCATTAAAAGCCATGTTTGATGCAAGAATCAGATATTTCCGCCAAA
>JAUWQK010000172.1 GCA_030611115.1 Deltaproteobacteria bacterium | reverse complement strand
ATAGTTGGTCATCGGTTCAATCGGATGGCTGCGGAACCTCCCAAAAAGCGAACCCCGACCAAGTATTTCTTTTGCCAGGATACTCATGGCTGAGCCTGTGACAAAATGCGGACATGTGGGAGATTCCACTGCTTCCTGCATGAAGCCGACTATGCTAAAGTTGTATTGTGGAAGACGGGTGTTGTGGAATTCATCCAAGAACATCACGATCGTGCTCTCGTCACTATCAGAAACCCGCCTTGGTAACCAAAGAGTTTCCTGATCCGGAATGGTCACCCCCTCCTTTTTTTTGCAGAAGCCTCAACAGATTGATACCTCCTGCAAGACTCTTTGATATCTTTATTCTGGAATTCATCAGGGTAGAAAGATCATTAACGCTGAGTGTACCACGATCCAGAATGCTTTCATCTCTCAACCTGAAGGCCGCATACCAGCGCAGAAAGTTCTCTACATATTCGGTAGCAAACTCCTACCGGTCAAGCGGCTTGTCTTTAAAACTGTAATAGACCGGAACCACCGCTTTTGGATCCCGATGATCCTGTTCAAAAAAAAGACGATTGACCACACGCTTGAATATCTCTGTCTTTCCCATGCGACGCTGACCCAATAGCACAGTGGACATGGTCCTGCGACCTATGGCATCAAGAGTTGCATTATACAGATAATCTATATGGTTCTCTCTGTCAGTATACACCTCACGGGGAACAAGCGGCCGGATGGCCCATCTGGAGTCTATCCTTTTGTCAGAAAGATTATTTTCTTTTGTTTTCATTTTTTCTCCAAAGCAGTGTGGTCCGGTTCCCGCCTTCATCATATCCGAATCCCACAATCTTTCCAGCGATCACTGCTTTAGGAACATGGATGAATTAACTTCTACAACTATGCCACAGCTTCAGGTTGCCTTTGCCCAATCTCAAATCCCAAACATATTGAAATAGCTCGTTATTCCATCAGCTTTTGTTATCTGAGACCCGCCCGCCTCGCCTGAGCACGAGCATCTTAAGCAGAAGTCACTTACTTGTTATGGCAAGTGCGATGGCGGGCAGGTCAAACAAATTCGACCCAAATCTGTACGCTTACTTGGGGGAAGTTAATTCGTCCACGTTCCTTGGCAGTTTTCGTTCATGCACTAATTAATATCCGCCCTCATGAGTCATTATAAAATCATCAGTTTCAATATTCAGGTCGGTTTCACAAAGATAACTTTCAGCCATTCCATTTCCGTATTCTTCATCTGAGAAACTGCCCTCATACCAATGAAAATTTTTAAGCATATATTTTTCGAATTTTTCATCGTAATAATAGCCCTCTTCTTTTATGGCTTCTATGGTTGTCTTGCTTGCTTTGCGTAAGATGGTATCGGCTACGTCTTTCAATAAATCATATAAAGGGTGATCTTCTGATATTTGAAAAAGTTCGTACAATAATTTCTGATTTAATTCTTCCTTGCAGGCAATTATAAAGGAAGAACTGGAAGAATTTGTAACAAAATCGAATCGTATTTTCATTTTTTCTCCTGCCTTTGCGAATAGCGGTTTTTATTTTTACATAACGTAATTTCCGGCGTTAAAGGACATCCTCCCATACAGTCATTTCTGTCACTGCACTCAGGGCATGAATGCTTCAATATCGACCTGAACCGTTCAAATTGTTGGCTGTTCCAAGCGTCCTTAATCATATTTTGTTTTAAATCAACGGAATATTTCATTTTCTGATCAAATGAACAAGTAGTCATTTTCATATCCGGACTGATATAGCATGAAAAACGACCGCCTTCACACGGATCAATGGTTTTTCGATCAATCCGATCTGAATAATTCAGCAAGCCCGGAACACTGCAACTGTCAAATCCTGTTTTGAAAGGAAATTTTATAGATGTTATCAGACTGAAAAAGCGTTTCAACCTCTTATCGTCAGGATGCAGAACATTCTTTTGCGTACCGAGTCCCACCGGCTTATGCAAAAGGAAAATAATTGCATTGATGTTTTCAGGGAAACCTTTATTTTCCAGTCTGTCGATTGCCTCATCTATGGAATTTTCTGACAATACATAATGAATATTGGTTTTAACGCGTTTTGCGATAAATTTATTCAGAGCTTCGAAGGTATATTTATGCCGATAAAAAGAAACTGCCACAGCACCTACATATTTTGCCGTTATACGGACTTCTTTATCTGTCAAGTCAAGACCGCTGGTCGTGTAATTGGGAACAATCGAATTTTTGCAACTGTAACAAAGTATTTCCTCAAAATGTTCATGTTTGTTCGGATCTCCTCTGCCTCCCAGTGCGCATTGGAATGTACTGCCTCTGACTTGATTAATAATTCCTTTGAAATCCGTTAAAGACATATTGTCTTGTTTTATATTCAGCCCGTTTTGATAACATTCGACGCCTGAATGAATACATAACCGTTTGCGACCGTGAATACAATGGCCCATGATACCTACGTCAATCAGGGCCGGCATGGATCGCATAAAGGGATCTATACCGGTGTCTATATACTTTTTACTTTGCGGGTCTTTCTTCAGAATGCTTGTTCTGAAGTAAAAACCTGTTTCAGGATTGAATATTTCTTTAAAGTTATACTGGTTGTCATAATAACCGATCATGCTGTTCATACAGCCCCTTGCAATCTGAAAATTAATCCATTATCGATTCCATAATAAAATCGTCAGTCTCGGTATTCAATACACTATACGTGAGATATGCTTCCAGACGACCCTCGGGCATACTCACATCATCGGTTGAAAACGTCACTTCATAGTGATGAGCATATCCTCTGGCAAAAACTTTTTCACATTCTTCCGGTATTTTTGTATAACATTCGAATATTTTTTCTTTTGATTTTTTTTCAGCTCTGCTGAAAATAATGTCCATAATGTCGTCCATAATGATGGATAACGGTTGATATCTCAGAACACGAAATGCCTGATGCAATTTTTCTTTTGTCAGTTCTTCTTTGCAGCCGATAATAAAGTTTGTGCTGGATGAATTTGTCACAAAATCAAATCGGATTTTCATTACAACCCTCTCATGGTATTCCTAAGTAAGCGCCAGAGACGGCGTTCACTACGGTACGCGGAATAGGCACCAACCCATGGTAAATATTGGGCTAACTCCTTCTTCTTTAATTTCAATATGTTAAAAAATAAATCTTTTGGAACATGTAAATATAATCACGTAATAATGTTCGATATGCTCATAATTACCTATTGTAAGTTATTGAAATAACAATAGAAGTGGCTGGCCGCATATTTACGTCCCCTCTAAAAAGAGGGGATTTAGGGGTGTGTGTCAAAAAGCGTGTTCATGCACATGTTTCTACTTGCTCATCTGCTATATCCGGCAACTGCCTCAAACCAACGAGCTTGAGTAAATTGTCAAGGTCTTTCCTGACTGACCAAAGCACACCTTTTTCACGCATCAAAGCCTCTGCTTTCTCAGTAAAACCATCATGCGCAAAAAACCATAGCCGTAACACTTGAAGGCCTTCACCTTCTGCTTCTCGCACGAGTTCTCTCTTACGCAAAAAGGTTTCAACCTCAGCACGTCCCACCTTTTTCTCTCGCCACCACTTGCTCTCTCCGATCCAGACCTCTGCTCCGGCTGCAGCATAGATATCTATCTCTTTTTCAACGCCGGCTCCGAGCCTTACGCGATGCCAAATGTAGAAAAACTGCCAGGGAAGATCAATATCTCCTTTTGCATGAAATAGTTTACCTGGAAGCTTTTTTCTTTGACCATTCCACAGCGCCTGGACCATATATACCTCTGCCAGATACCCAAGATGATCGCTAAACTTCCGCTTGAGCGTCTGGTATTTTTTGACTGTTTCCGATCTGACAACAGCCTGATTCTTTCCCTCTACCTCAATCCTGCCCCATACCTTCAAGAACTCAAGCAGGATCGGATCGTCTATCTTTTTGAACCAGCCTCCAAGTTCCATGTATTGGAGAAGATCACCTCTGGAGAGTTTTATTAATACATCCCTTATGG
>JAUWQK010000221.1 GCA_030611115.1 Deltaproteobacteria bacterium | reverse complement strand
CGTTAAGCCAAAAGACTTAACCGAACTCGGCATGACAGAAAAACAGGTTAATACCTTGATCGACTGTGCTAACCAAAAGGCAGCGCTGATCCTTATAGTGGGCGGCACAGGGTCAGGAAAGACCACAACAATTTACAGTCTTTTAAGCAAGATAGACATCAAAGTCCGCAGCCTCATGTCTGTTGAAGATTCTGTTGAATACCGCATACCATTAGCTAATCAACACCAGGTAAATGAAAAAGCGGGCATTACATTTGATGCTCTTTTAAAGGCCTCGGTCAGACAGGATCCTGACATACTGTACATGGGAGAAGTAAGGGATAACTATTCTGCAAAAATAGGCGTTGACTTTGCAAGTACGGGACATCTGACCATTACGACTCTGCATACATCCAATGCCACCACCGCTATTTTCCGTCTTGAAAGGTTAGGGATTGACCGGAAGATAATGGCAGATACCATTCTTGCTGTTGTTGCCCAGACATTGCTAAAAAGGCTCTGCCGGCATTGCAAAGAGATAGTTCCGATCTCACAGGAAGAAGTGGAAATGCTGTCGCCGTTTACAGACAATATTCCACCTATGGTCGCACATCCTGTTGGTTGCCCAAAATGCAATAACACAGGCTATTATGGACGTGAAGGGTTGTATGAAATTCTCTCCTTTGACCCGAAAATTTCTGAAATGGTTCGCGCGGGTATTTCTATTGCAGAGATAAGAGCTTTTACACACTCAAGAGGAGACTACCTGATAACCGATCATGCGCTTGAAAAGATGAGAAATCATCTTTTTGCTCCAAAAAATATTTACGATAAGCTTCTGATAGAAGAGATAGATTTTAGAAAGCTGCCTTTGAAAAAGATTGCACCGCCTGAAACTGTTATTCCGGAAGCTACTCCAGCAGAAGCGACTGTTTCAGCAGTTGCGCCTGGAAAATTAAAAAAAGAAGAACTACCGCTAATCCTCATTGTTGAGGATAACAGTCTGACGCAAAAGCTTATTGCCCGTTTGCTTGAAAACCGCGGTTACAGGGTTACAATTGCAGGGGACGGTATAGAAGCTCTTCTTTGTCTTGGCAAAGAAGAGTTTGATCTTATCCTTTCTGATATAAATATGCCTAACCTGGATGGGTTTAAATTGCTTGAGATGATGGGTCAAAAAGAAATTAAAGCGCCTGTGATATTTATGACATCCAGGATTGATCCTGAGGATGAGTTAAGGGGATTTAAACTTGGAGCCATGGATTATATCAAAAAACCGATCCAAAAGGAAATATTGCTGATGAGAGTGGAAAGGATGCTGGAAGACCGTGGCCGTTGGGAAATGATCGGATGATCGGCCAAAGCTTGAATACGGTGTGTTGATGGTGGTACACAGCTCAATTTGAGTTTCTTCTTGACAAAAATTTATTAGTTGTTTAAAAGAAATGTTAATGTGCGATAAGAAATTGCACTCTTTAAAAAAGTTATTCAAAAAAACTATATCGAACAAAAGCCAAGAAGGCCGAACCATAAAAATCTGTTAGGTCATTTTGGCTTTTTTTATGCATTGTTGATATAGAAAAGGTTTAGAATTAAGCCACGAAGGTCTATTCCCTGGAAAAGGGATCAAGAACCTTTGTGGCTTTTTTGTTTTTAATTTAGGTCAAAGTTGGGGCGAGATTATGCTTGAAATGGAACATGAATTACGAGCTATCGGCAACGGGCAGGCGGAATGGATTCAGCAGACTGTGCACGTGGATTACGATAACAAGAGTCAGCGGCCTCTCGGGTTTTCGAGCAACGGTCGGTACAACAAGGTGATCAAGTTGTTAGGGACATTCAAGGGAGATCTGTCCCCTAATGATCTTACGTATCTGGTAAAGACTGTAGATGGAAATACTTACCACCTCTACCTCCATCTTTCTGATTCCGATCCACTTCTTACCCCGTCTCATATTCGATGGACCCTCGACTTTCGGGTATTAAAAAGGGGAGAAGCAATAGTTCTGCCGCTCTGGAAATCATTGGCCCATATGCGCCTGGAAGGGGTGGCCGATTTTCACGGAGATCTTTGCCCTGAATTGGTTCTTGGTTGCAAGGCATGTCACATGGCTCTCGAACTTCTCACGGGACTTAATACCTCCAGGGATATCATGGTTATTGCGGAAAACAACAGTAGCCCTGCGTTAGACGCTATACAGTTCGTATTGGGCTGTACCATGGGGAATCGGAGGCTCAGAACAATTGATAATAACCGGCATATTTATCTGTTTGTAACAAACATAGGTGGATACGGGGTGAAACTTTCTTTAAAAGAAATTTGTTTTAACGACAAGGATCGATTCAACGAATTTGAAAAAAAAGTTGTCAGAGGATGTGCCACACTTAATGATGCGGCTTCCTATCAGAAACTTTCAGATGACAGGATGACGAGACTTATGGATATGGATGGCGAGGAAGTGTTTGCAGTTGAGAATGTTCGCAAGTGTTTTGTGTGCAACAATTTTTTAGAAGAGTCTCTGGTTCACGAAAACAACGGTTTCCCGATGTGTGGAGTCTGCCGGTCGAATATGATCGGTAACAGTTCAGATATAGTGTATCACTGATTGCCACAGCTCCAGACGAGAAATAAGGAACTCAAGAGGAGGAGAGAAATGAGCGAAGAAGTAACAAGGCATTGTCCAAACTGTAAGACTGAAATCACGGTTATCTCTGAGGGAGGACCGCAAGGGGAGGACGCTATTAAAAAGTGTCCGGGCTGTGAGTCCCCTATCCTTTTCTGTCCTGACGGATACATTGTTCAGGCAGTGACTCCGTTTGTTAACCGCATGCAGGATTAGCCCGAATTGTCTGGAAATAATTCGGCAGCCACCGTCCAAGGCTTGCAAGCTGCCTTCCCTGTAAAGACCCTCGGGGTGAGGGATGCT
>JAUWQK010000150.1 GCA_030611115.1 Deltaproteobacteria bacterium | reverse complement strand
GCCCAGCCGGTAATCCCCGGCTTTACCTCATGCCGCCTTGCCTGCTCAGGCGTGTAACGACCCAGATACTGCACCAGCAACGGTCTTGGCCCGACAATACTCATATCCCCCTTTATCACATTAAAAAGCTCCGGCAGTTCGTCCATGCTGGTCTTACGCAAAAACCGCCCCAACCGAGTCAACCGTTCCCCATCCGGCAGCAGCTTCCCGCCCCCATCCCGTTCATCCGTCATGGTACGAAATTTATATATAACAAAAGGTTCATCATGCAACCCCGGCCGCTCCTGCCGGAATAAAACAGGCGATCCGATTTTCATACGCACAAAAAAACCGATCAAGATAAAGACCGGCAAAAGAATAATCACAGAAGGAACAGCGACTGCCAGATCAAAGAGGCGCTTGATATGATTTGTCTGCCATTTGGAAGCTTGCATTCGGATTGCTTTCCCAGCTCTTTCTACTGTGCAAAGACTATGAATGCACAGTTAATATAAATCCATTCCATTAGGTTGCCAAGCAACAGACTGAAAGATTTTTTCAAATCGTCGCGCTCCGATCCGAAGTGACAATTCCTGTTCATAAAATATTTTCCCATTATGTCCCATCAGGTCAAGCTCTTCCCTGGTCATATTATAAAACTTCTCAACAGCATCAGCTATATCCTGCGGATCTTCCGGCGTGCATGTCAGTCCAGCCCCGGCCTTCTCGACCAATGCCGCAGCATTTCCTTTTAAACCCATTAATATTGGACGCCCCGCTGCCATGTAAGCCTGTGTCTTGGAAGGTATCGTAATTCTAAAAAGAGGATCATCTCTTAAATGAACGAGAAGCACATCGCCCAGGTTCAAAATATCGCCTATTTCGCTCGGCGGTCGACGTGACAGAAAACGAACATTTGTCAACCCTTGTTCAATTGTCTTTTCTTTCAGTCTGTCAACATCAATACCACCGCCCACAAAAACAATTTGAATCTCCGGCAATTTATCACGCAATAAACGCGCGGCCTCCAAGACCGCATCAAGGGCCTGTGCTTTGCCCATTGTGCCTGCGAATACGACATTGAACCGCCCGGCCATGCCAAGCTCGCGTGCCAGGTCCTCATTCTGGGCTGTAGCTTGAATTTTATCGTCTTCGCACCAGTTGTATATCACTTCAATCTTATGGTCAGGCACGCCGCTCTTGATCAAACTTTTCTTAAACCCAGGAGATAAAACAACAATTTTGGCTGCCTGTGAATATATAAACCTGCACCATTTATCAACCAGCCAAAGAGCAACTTTGTTGCCCATCATGCCGGTTGCAGCCAGCGTATCCGGCCATATATCCTGAATATCATAAACAAAGGGTACACGGTGAAGTAAATGTAGAAACAAAGCGGGAAGGCCTATGGTTGCCGGGGGATGATATACATAGATAACATCTGGTCGCTTCACCAAAAAAAATCCCGGAAGGGATGCTGATAATGCAAAACTTGTGTAGTTTAATATGCGTTTTATTGAATTGCTGTCATGGCTTGGATACAATGGAACGTGAATGACTGGAATGCCGCCTATCATCTCTCGCTGGAAGAATTTTATTTTATACCCATCATATAACTTGCCCTCTGGATAATTCGGGAATCCGGTTAGAACCTCAACTTCATGGCCCATCTTAACAAGCTCAGTGGCAAATGAAACTCCCTTGTAGAAAGGTTCAGGCTGAAACCATTGACTCAAAATCAAAATTTGCATTACACAAAATCTTTTCTTATTGCTTTTTTACAACGAAGGACACGAAGAAAAAGAAGAAAATCTTTAAGCTGACCGCTTCGTGATACTTCGTGCTCTTCGTGGTTCGAGCTAATTTATCCCGTCCCACATATTACTCAATTTTGCAGTTCCAATAATCAGCTTGACCACCCTTTGTGATACATTTTTAATTTCATACTCCGCAGGAATGGGATGCTTGCGCTGAGAGGTATTTTCTTCAGTTACCACTTTAATAGCCTGAACAATTGTCTCAGGATTCAAACCGGTCAAGACAATATTCCCAGTATCCAAGGCTTCCGGTCTTTCAATAGCGTTTCTCACGGTAATCGCAGGAAATGAAAGGATTGAAGATTCTTCACTTATCGTACCGCTGTCTGAAATTGCGCAAAAGGCATTCATCTGGAGATGGTTGTAATCAAAAAAGCCAAAAGGCTTTAAAAATTGTATGTTGGCATGCAGCTTCACGTCGGGTAAAACCTCAAGACGCTTTCTTGTCCTGGGATGGGTGGATACAATGACCGGCAGACCATATTCTTCACAAACAAGATTCAAAGAGCGCAAGAGCAAATCAAGATTTTCTTTGTTATCTACATTTTCTTCCCTGTGAATGCTGGCAATAAAATAGCCGCCTTTTTTTAATCCGAGTTGTTCCAAAATCTTGGAAGATTTAATCTTCTCCATGTGAGTTAAAAGGACTTCCTTCATGGGTGAACCTGTAAGATAAATACGGCGGTGGGGCAGGCCTTCAGACAGCAGATGACGTCTGGCATGTTCCGTATAGACGAGATTAAAGTCGCTGATATGATCGATAATCCTGCGGTTGATCTCCTCGGGAACATTAAGGTCAAAACAACGGTTTCCCGCCTCCATATGATAGATAGGAATCTTCATTCTTTTAGCCATTATACCGGCAATAGAACTGTTGGTATCGCCCAGAATCAAGACCGCGTCCGGCTTTTCCTTTTCCAGCACCTTCTCAATGGAAATAAGAATATTCCCCATGACCGCGCCCAAAGAACTATGATCCACGCCCAGAAAATAGTCAGGCTTGCGGACATTCAATTCCTTGAAAAATATCTCACTGAGTTCATAGTCATAGTTCTGGCCGGTATGAACAATCTTATGCTCAACATATTTATCCAGAAGCGCCATCACACACGAAAGGCGTATGATCTCCGGCCGCGTTCCAAGAATCGTCATTACTTTAAGTTTATTCATTAATATCCTTTTTTAGCCACGAATTTCACGAATGGGCACGAATGGTTAAAAAGTAGCCACGAATTTCACGAATGGGCACGAATGGTTAAAAAGTTATAAAACTAACAACTTATATACAACCGCCCAAAAAAATTTGTGTTAATTCGTGCAATTCGTGGCTAAAATTTTAGAAAACAAGGCGTTCGTATTCAACCCGTTCTCTGCCAAAGTTTATAAGCAAACCAAGTTTGAGTCCGGTGGCTTTAAGATAATTCAGCACCTGTGCTTTGTGAATATTGTTAAGGCGTTCAACCGCTTTCAGCTCCAAGAGTATTTCACCATTTACAACCAAATCAGCAAAATAAGTGCCAACCGCATCTCCTTTATAAAAAACCTTGATCTCTTTTTGAGCTTCAACGGATATATTTCTCAAGCAAAGCTCTTTCAACAACGCCCTTTCATAAACCTTCTCGAGGAAACCAAACCCGAGAGTGTTGTAAACTTCAAACACCGCCGCCATAATCTGATAAGAAAGCTCTTTATATACAACGTTTGTCATTCAAATATCCAATATACAAATTCGTGATAATTTGTGTAATTTGTGTTACCCTTTTTTTGCCACGAATGCACACGAATAGACACAAATATTAAAAGACTAACTAACAGTTTTTTATGTATAACTTTTTTTATCTAATATTTATTCGTGATAATTTGTGTCATTCGTGGCTTTAAACCTTTTCAAAATAAGTATCCGGCTTCTCCGGATCGAACATCTCACTCGCCCAGAACAGTGTCACCAGAACACCTTTCCCCACATTTTCGATGGAATGAGTATACCCCGGCGGTATGTCCAGTACGCGGTAATCTTCACCACAAACTTGATATTCCAGAACATGATCACTGTCTATATGCCGAAAACGAATCACAGCAGTCCCCTGCAGGACCAGAAATTTTTCAGTTTTCGTATGGTGATAGTGATTGCCCCGTGTAACCCCCGGCTTAGTGCGGCTGACAAAAATTTGCCCCATGGACGATGATTTTAAAAACTCTGCAAGACTGCCACGCTGATCGGCTTTTATGTCCAGGCCATACTCAAATTCCTGGTTATTCAAGTAGCTGAGATAAGTGCCATACAGGGTTCTTTCAAATGCATCACTGAAATCCGGCAGAGTCAAGCTGGTACGCATTTCCCGGAACGATCTAATCTTCTCTGCCAATTCTCCCAGGCTTATCCGTTTCGAAGGGAGTGGTTGTGCAAACCTGAAACCGGGTGACACTGATTCCAGTTCAGATATAAAGGCTTCCACCACATCATCAATATGTGTCAGGTCAATCTCGTGAGCCGGATCAGAAATCTGAATAGGCAGGTCGTTGGCAATGTTATGGCAAAACGTTGCGGTCACAGAATTATAATCAGGCCGGCACCACTTCCCAAACAGGTTTTTAAAACGATATACCACGC
>JAUWQK010000152.1 GCA_030611115.1 Deltaproteobacteria bacterium | reverse complement strand
ACACTACATAGATGACAGGACATTAGCCTTGTTTGTTCACTTGAAACAAAATCTTGTTTATCCTGTTATCCCGTCAGATTTTTTCACAGAGCTAATGCGTTACAAAAATTCAAATCGTAACACCCATCTTTTCCAACTGCTCTATTATCGCTTTTTCTCCCATAAATCCCACATGCCGGTATACTTCTTTTCCTTCTTTATTGAAAAAAATCTGCGTCGGGATTGCACGTATGCGGAATCTTCCGGCCTGAGCTTTGTTTTTCCAAACATCAATAAAGATAATGGCTGCTTTTCCTTTGTAATTCTTTTCCATCTTTTCAAGAATTGGAGCCATCATTTTACATGGTATGCATTTCTTTGCCCCCAGATCTATCATGGTCACCATTCCCTTTACCGGCATTTTTTCAAATTCTTCTGAAAAAGCATATCCTGTACCCACACAAAAAATTAATAGAACATACAGGAACGTTTTTATTCCCCTTTTCTTCATCATATATTCCTTTTACTTCCCAATCCATGTCTTTATCTCTTCCATAGCTGGAATCTTGCCAACGCTCTTGACCTCTCCATCAACAACCACAGCCGGAGTTCCAAAAACACCGTAGCCTGCGATCTTCATTAGATCACTAACCTTCTCCACATTTGCGTCAACACCGGTTTCAATTACTACTTTCCTGACAAGATCTTCGGTCTGTTTGCACTTTGGGCAACCTGGCCCCAGTATTTTTATTTCCATTTTTTCTCCTTATACCTAAGATAAGCGATTAGCTCTTAGCAATTAGCGATTAGCTCTTATTATTTCGGTGTTTACCAGCAATTCGATTTTCACCCTTTGGGTGAAATGTTACCCTTTAGCAAAGCTATTGAAATTATTGAGCTAACTGCTAAAAGCTAATGGCTAAAAGCTAATGGCTAAAAGCTAATTGCTCAATTTAGTTTATGCTAATTCACTAAGCCGTTCTTTAACCTAAATTGAGCGATTTTTTACTCGATCTGCACTAATCTTTTGCGCATCAAGGACTTGCAAAAAGTCTCGACATATCCATTGGTATGCCTGCGCTTTTCGCAAACCTTGCTCCATCAAAATCTTGGCACATTTCTTCGCAAAAAATCGCTCAACATAGGTTTGAGCTTTTCTTTGCCTGGTACTTTACCAACCGATACCACCTTTCCATTAATCACTAATGCCGGAGTCCCCATTACTCCGTATTTGCCTATCTCCTTGATGTCTCTGACATGCTCCATATCCGCCAGAATGTTCATCTCAGACAAAACTTCAATCAGTATTTTATCCAGCATGTCACACTGAGAGCATCCAGGGCCAAGCACTTTTATCTCAAGCCCTTCTGAAACCTCTTCTTCATAAGGCTCCCCGATATATTTCTTGAATTCCCGCAAAAAAGCATTAGCGTAACTATCCTGAATATTCGAGGGAATATAGTTGCTTCTTGAAAGACGGCCTAAAAGCTCTGTCTGGATTTCAAGGTCTGATTTATGAGCAAGGTCTTCAGCAACTTCTTCAATAACATGTGTCAGCCCAATAATGCCCACTGTATGCTTACCGACCTTTATCTGTCCGACGTCATCCTGCGACATTAAGAATGTCCCCTTATTAACCTGCAATCCAGCCGTAGCACATACCGGCAATTGTGGACAAAACTACAATTATCAAACAAAAAGTAAGAGTTTTCTTCAGTCCCATAACCCCACCAATAACAAGCATATTGGGAAGTGAAAGCGCCGGCCCTGCCAGAAGAAGTGAAAGCGCCGGCCCTTTCCCCATACCAGCGCCAATAAGACCTTGAAGAATGGGGACTTCGGTTAAAGTGGCAAAATACATAAAAGCGCCTGAAACAGAAGCAAACAAATTAGCACACAAAGAATTTCCTCCTACCAGAGTTTGAATATAATGCTCAGGGATAAAAGCGGAATGTCCCGGCCTGCCCAGCATAAAACCGGCAACAAGAACACCTGCTCCAAGAAGAGGAAAAATCTGTTTCATAAATCCCCAGGTAGATTGCACCCAGTTTATTCTTTCATCCTTTGTAAACCAGCTTTTTAACATAATAAATAATACTATCAGGAGAAAAGCTGTTATATACCATTTTGCTGCAAAGATAATTTGCCAAAGCCCGGCAGAACCTGGAGCCGGTCTTGCAAAAGCTGCAAAAACAAGGATCATTACCATTGTCAGCATGTAAAAAGCATCCTGTCCCAGGGTGCGTCCTTTATCTTCGTCTTCCGGAACATATATCCGGCCTATTTCGCGTGCAGCATCATCTTTTCTGAAGAAAAAAGCCATTAGAAGTCCTGTAATGATGGCAAAAATTATTGCTCCAACAGCACGCGCCAAACCCATCTGCCAACCCAGTATTCTTCCGGTCAAAACAATCGCCAGAACATTTATTGCTGGGCCTGAATATAAAAAAGCGGTGGCAGGACCGATACCGGCGCCTCTTGTATAAATTCCTGCAAAAAGGGGCAAAACAGTACAGGAGCATACAGCAAGAACAGATCCTGATATTGAGGCTACAGAGTAGGAAAGAATTTTTTTTGCTGATGCGCCAAAGTACTTCAGCACCGAGGCCTGGGATACAAAAACAGCAATGGCTCCGGCAATAAAAAAAGCAGGGATAAGACAGGTCAGAACATGCTCTCGGGCATATTCCTGAAGCATCATAAAAGCTTCAAGTCCTGCCTGCCTTATATTTGGATGGCTCCATGGCACATAGTAGCATGCAAGAAAAACCAGTATAATAAGCAATAATTTTGTCCGTTCTTTCATAAATATTTTACTCCAAAATATAGCTATATAGGAATATAGGGCATCCTTCATTCACCAGTTTACACTTTTTCGAAAAAGAGTGTATTATCGAATTGAATGCCGATGTCGAAACTGGAAATTTGAAATTAGGTAACGCATCTTTATATTTTTTCCAATTTCCAATTTCTATTTTCAAATTTCACTGCCAAAATACAAGATCAACAAAGTGTAAACTACTTTTGACTTATCGTGAAGGATGCCGAATATAGCTATATTTATGTTAAACATTACAAATCAGATCTCTGCGGATACCAGGTAATTTCTCAATGATTTCCTTAAGCCCGAAATCATCGCCAAGCCAGTGCCTCAGGTTTCCCAGCATACTCGCAGCATAAGGTGAAGCACTACCATCAGATAGATAATAGTTAACCCACAGGCCTTCTTTCTTTGAAACAACAAGACCGGCATGTTCAAGTACTTTTAAATGTTTTGAAACCGTGGGCTGAGCAACTCCTAAGGCGGTCCGCAATTCACATACGCACATCATCTTATGCTGAAGCAACTTGACAATTTTTACCCTGTTAATATCAGAAAGGGCTTTCATTACTTTGACGAATTCTTTCATTTTGTTCTCCCCATATATTCCTATTTTGGAATATAGTTCTTCACAACCCAGTTGTCAAGCAATTATAATCAGAAATTCACAAACTCATTTTTATGTAACATTCAACTTTATTAAACAAAACGACTGCGGGCGAGCTTCAGGTGTGATCAGATTCAAAACAGGAAACTGTTTGAGCGCATTAGAGATCGTTAAAAAGAACCTTGCAGGATCTTGTCATTGTTTATTAATGGCTTATTGAACTCTTACTATTATTTTCATTCGTGGCGAGTTCTTTTTTTACGATGTCTTATGCGTGAGTTTTTCATGGTTTGAATCTGATTATAGCTGAAGCGATACGAGTTTGTAAATTTCTGAGTACATCTAAAAACACCTTGACAACCACCCCAAAAAACAGCTAATTAAGTCATCAATAAGTTATATCCAAGAAATAAATCAATTATGCTAAAAATAATAAATACTACAAATAATATAGACGTCAAATGCTGGTGGTGGCTCGAATTTGTGGAGATGTCACCGGAACTTTATTAACTATAGACTTTCAGATAATTAATTTCACAAGGCTAGAAGGAGGAAGGCGTATTAGTTATACGTCGACGACTGATAACGCAGTGAAATTATTTATCTGAAAGTCTATATAAGCTTTAATGACCGTGGGCAGACCCAAAACCCACGGTTTTTTATTTTTAAAAGGCCGTGGGAAAGTTCACGGCCTTTTTTTATTTCATTAAAATTAAAGATAAAGGTAATTTACTCAGGTAGTCAGGCTGAAGCTGTTTAGACTGAAGGCTGAAGGGGTCAGAAGGGCACGATTGCCATGCTTTGGCGAAAATATCTGATTCTTGCACCAAACATGGCTTTAAAATGCGCTTTTTCCTAACAGTCTTCAGCCTCTCTACCTGCGTAGTTACAGATAAAGGAGCATTTATGCTTATAAAACAATTTCCAGACAAAGATAAATTTATCCAATTGGCAGAGCACAATAACGTAATTCCTGTTT
>JAUWQK010000143.1 GCA_030611115.1 Deltaproteobacteria bacterium | reverse complement strand
AGTATAAGATAATGGCTTTTGTAATCTGATCAAGAATAATTACTGATCCGCCAATGACAGCAAGTTTTAAGTATTTGTTATGCATAGTTTTAGCGCCCTTCGGGCGGACTTTTTTGACAGGATAACAGGATAAACAAGATTTTATTTAAAGTGCACAAACAAAGTCAACTCTCATTGTAGCTATCCAGTAAATCATAAAATATAATCACAAGATGAAGAGGGTGTGTATCAAGGTATAAGGATTTGGATTTGGATTTGGATTAACAGGAAAAGTTTCGATAATTTAAATCCTGAATATCTTGTAAATCCTGTCAAAAAATAATATTTAAAAGCGCTAAAGTGTTACTCATTTGCCAGTATTTTATTAAAATATTTAACAGTCTTTTTCAGTCCCTCATCCAGTTTAATAACAGGCTGCCAGTCGAGTTTTTCTTTAGCCAGACTAATATCCGGCTGACGCCGGCATGGGTCATCCTGGGGCAGCGCTCTGAAAACAATCTTTGATTTAGATCCGGTTGTTTCTATGATTTTTTTTGCTAATTCAAGGACGGAGAATTCATCCGGGTTTCCAAGGTTGACCGGACCAGTGAAATCATCAGACGAGTCCATCATTTGGATCAAGCCTTCTATTAGATCGTCAACATAGCAAAAAGATCTGGTCTGTAATCCGTCGCCAAAGACAGTTATGTCCTTATTTGAAAGTGCCTGCACAATAAAATTGCTGACCACCCGCCCATCATTTGGATGCATTTGCGGGCCATATGTATTAAACAGCCTTGCGACTTTGATTTTAAGGCCATGCTGGCGATGGTAGTCAAAAAAAAGAGTTTCTGCGCATCTTTTCCCCTCATCATAGCAAGACCTTGGTCCGACAGGATTTACTTTTCCCCAGTAACTTTCAGGCTGAGGATGAACTTCAGGGTCGCCGTAAACTTCGCTTGTCGATGCCTGCAGGATTTTAGCTTTTACCCTTTTAGCCAGTCCCAGCATGTTGATGGCGCCGTGTACGCTCGTCTTTGTTGTCTGAACCGGATCAAACTGATAATGAATCGGAGATGCGGGACAGGCAAGGTTGTATATTTCATCCGCCTCCAGATAAAGCGGAAAAGTAATGTCATGACGAATAAATTCAAAATTCGTATTGCTTAGAAGGACTGCTATATTTTTTCTGGTACCTGTAAAACAATTGTCAACACATAGAACTTCATAACCTTTGCCGACCAGTCGTTTGCAAAGATGAGAGCCCAAAAAGCCGGCACCGCCTGTAATTAATATGCGTTTATTATCATAATATTTCATATAAATTCCTTTAATTAAAGTGCCTAAAATGCCTAAAGTATATTAAAGTGCCTAAAGTTAAGGAATGCTGCCATTTTTATATATTTCTTAAGTCATCAATGTACGATAGAGGCAAACTCTCAGTAACTTTGAAATATCAATTAGCACGCCGAAGGCGTACCACAACTTTAGGCATTTTAGGCACTTTAGCTCACTTTAGGCACTCAAAAGTGCGTTAATGCCGGCTTTCCTGTTGGAAATACATTGAACCCGATTTCAAAAAGTCTTTGATGATCAACGATATTACGACCATCAAAGAAAAAGGCAGGTTTAATCATTGAGTTATAAATTTTTTCATAGTTAAGTTCTTTATATATATCCCATTCAGTCATTATGGCTATAGCATAGCTTCCGGCAGCCGCTTCATAAGGGTCTTCAACATATTTTACGTTAGAGCCAATATCCTGTAAATCAATCCTTGCTTTCTTAAGAGCTTTAGGATCAGTTATCACCAGCTCTGCTTTTTCCTCAATTAATCTTTTGGCTATATATATGGCAGGGCTTTCTCTTGTGTCTCCTGTATTTGCTTTAAATGCAAACCCCAAAAGACATATTTTTTTGTTAACCAGTGTGTTGAACATCGCTGTAAGCATGTTAATGACAAAACGTTTTTTTTGGAAATCATTAATTTTTACCACGCTGTTCCAGTAGTCGGCGACTTCATTAAGGCCATAATGTCTGCAAAGATAGACCAGATTAAGAATATCTTTTTTAAAACATGATCCACCAAAACCAATGCTTGCGTTTAGAAATTTATTTCCGATACGACTGTCAAATCCAACGGCTCTTGCAACATCATTAATGTCGGCATCTGTCTTTTCACACAGGGCGGAAATTGAATTTATAGATGATATTCTTTGGGCCAGAAACGCGTTTGAAACTATTTTGGAAAGTTCGCTGCTCCAGATATCAGAAGTTATAATTCGTTGTTTGTTTATCCAGTTTGCATAAATTTTTACCAGCTCATCTCTGGCTTTTATTCCGCTTTCTGTTTGCCGTGAGCCGATAAGGACTCTATCTGGATTTTCCAAATCATTAATAGCCGTGCCTTCGGCTAAAAATTCCGGGTTGGAAAGCACTTCAAAATGAATTTTATTATTATTCGAAGTGAGAATTCTTTCCATAGCAAGGGCTGTTTTAACCGGAAGAGTACTTTTCTCTACGATTATCTTCGGGGATTCAGCACATTGCAAAATATGCCTTGCAGTTTTTTCCCAGTATTGAAGATCAGCAGCCATGCCGGCGCCAACACCAAATGTCTTGGTAGGAGTATTGACACTTACGAAGATAATATCAGACTCTTTGATCCCTTTGTCTACATTTGTGCTGAAAAAAAGATTTCTTCCACGGGCAGCTTTTACAATTTCGTCAAGGCCCGGCTCATAGATGGGGAGGTTGTCAGAGTTCCATTCAGCTATCCGCTCATGGTTGATATCTACAACGGTTATTTTATATTGCGGGCATTTACAAGCGATCATAGCCATCGTAGGACCGCCGACATAGCCGGCTCCTATACAAAGAAGTTTTTTCTCAAATATAGTTTCCATTTTTCCTCAAAATGAAGCTCTCCGCCGCAAGCGAACGAGTATTGAAAATTGTAAGCGTTTAAGTTTCAAGCCGTGAATGGCTACTGAAAATTTAATAAATAGATGTTGATGATAAAAAGCAAAAAATATATATGAAGTATAAACAGTTCACGGTTGTCGGTTTACAGTTAACAGTTTTATGTTATGAGGCTACCAAAGTAAGTCGAGACAGCCTGTAAATTCAGTTGGTTAGCAATTCCTTAGATTTTGCTTGATTGTGGAATTGCCATAAAGTCAAAATGGCGGAAGGTGTTCCGCTTTAAGTTGATAGCCTGTTTTGATTAACCGTTAACTGTTAACTGTTACTATATAGGAAGAAACGATTGAGTGTCAAGTAACAGAATGTTTAAAAATGGGAATAGCATGGCATTCATGTGACCTTTTACTGATAACTACAGGTGGATAGACTGAAGGCTGAAGGAAGGAAAGAAGGAAAGAGAGAGTGAAGTAATTTTGATTCCTCTAAAAACATTTCAAAATCTTACGAAAGCTAAGCAGGACATAATTATCCGGGTTGCTGTTGAGGAATTCAGCGAAAAGGGATATGCAGGAGCCAGCATAAATTCCCTCGTAGATCGATTGGGCATAGCCAAAGGATCAATATTTCAGTATTTTGGTGATAAAAAGGGACTATTCCTTTTTGTGTTTAATAAGTCCATAGATATGATCAAGGATGATCTGCGGGAGATACGTGATCGGCCTACAAATGAGGATCTGTTTACCAGGCTGGAAAAAACCTTTCAGGCAGGGGTAATTTTCTTAAAGGAACATCCACGCATTTACAAGTTATACTTGAAGGTATTGTTTGAGTCGGAGATTCCATTCAGAAATGAAATACTATTATCATTACGTAAAAACAGTCTTAATTACATCAGGTCACTTTTGGAAACTGCAAAACAAAGGGGTGAAATCCGCAATGATATCGATATCTCAAAGGCGAGTTTTGTGGTGGATGCTGTTATGGACAGATTCCTTCAGGCTCAGACGGTTTTGCATCTTGATGCAGGGCTTGGTCTTTTCAAATGCAGTGAGGAAGATGTCAACGGCTGGATCGCCGGGTTAGTGGATATTATACGTCTTGGAATTGGAAGTATAGAAAAGGAGATAGATAAATAATGGGTGCTTCTAAAAATACAATTGTTGTAAATGCCAATGTTGAAATGACTACCGGATCTCTTCAAACCATAGTTGAAAAGGCCAAACAAAAGGCTGGCCGTGATGAGAAAGGGGTTTATCGAGTTGATACTGCGGACAAGGTCAGCGAAATGATATCGCGTTTTATTCTGGAAAAAGATTTCGAAGGTTATGTGAAAAATATCGGGAAGCCGTAGACAAACTCGCTAAAAGTCTTTTTGCAACATTACCGCAATTTTGTCAAAAAATGGTGGCTGGCTCTATTTTTTCTATTTTTGAAAGGCGATCTTTAATCTGAATGGCAAGTTTTTCTTTTCCCACGGGTAAACGTTTCCATAGTAGACAAGCCGAAGCTCATGCTCACCTGCAGGAATTTTGATCTTTTTGTTTTCTTCCCATTTTAACCCTGACCATGCCTCGATAAACTGCCCGTCAAGGATTAATTTCCAGGCGCCTTTTTCATCACCGGAAAAAGCTATCTGAAACCCTTTTAATGCACTATCAATGCGAAACAGCGCCTTCCATGACGGTAGCCCCCCGTAATTTCCCGCCCATTTCCAGGCATCGGC
>JAUWQK010000066.1 GCA_030611115.1 Deltaproteobacteria bacterium | reverse complement strand
CCTTGATATGCGTCTCGCTTGTCATGTAGGTCGACGCAAACTCTATTGCGTTTCTCTTTGCAGCTTTCAGCGCAGCCAGTTTCGTATGCCTCCTTGACCTGTCCTAACCCATGCAGGCATACCCAGCGGCTTCTGTAATGGTAGATTGAGAAGCAAAGACATACGAAGACGATATAACAATTAGAAACACCAGCGCGGCTATTCTTACCACATTCATTCTTCCTCCTTTCCTCCTTTCCAAAATCAAAAAATTTTGCTTTTCAGGCGAGATATGTCTAATATCTGGATTCTGCTTTCCTCAATTATTATCAAACCTTGTTTTCGCAATGATTTAAGCTCCTTGTTAATGCTTTCTCTTGTTGCTCCGACCATATCGCCGAGCTCTTTTTGTGTCAAAGAAAGGTCGATAAGGATTTTGTTGTCTTTTTTTTGTCCGTGAGAGTCTGTGAGTTCTATTAATTTTTTTACGAGTCTTGCTGAAATATTTAAAAAACAGGTGTCTTCCAGCATGTCATCAGTTCTGCGCAATCTTTTCGAAAGCAGGGAAAGAATCGATTCAATAGCATTAACATTGGATTGCAAAAATGAAAGGAAGTTGTTTCTGTCTGCCCCTGTTTCAAAGGTTTCAGACGAAGCGAACCAACAAGGTCATTTAGATCAGAATCGCTTAATGTTTTAAAAATTGGGATTTGTTTTATTATTTCATGTGGTTGCATTGGCAGTTGTCTTATCAACACCACGATATACTTCTTCAAAGAGTTCTTCAAATGTAGAAATCGTTCTGTTACGTTTTACTGCTTCAGCAATCATACGTTTTGCATCGTTGGTCTTGTGACCAAGCTGAGAAACCAGCACATTCAGCATCTGTTTTGAAATGTCTTCCACAATCCCTATTTCTTCGGGCCCGTCCCCGGCAATTAAAACGAATTTATCCATCTTTCCTTTAAGTGAGGCAATAATTTTTTGGGCTGTTCTTGTTCCAATGCCTTTTAATTGTTTAAGTTTAGCTGCATCTTTTGATTCAATGGCGCTTGCTATTTCACGGACGGGGATATTAAGCGCTTTGACCGCCTTAAGGGGGCCTATAGCTTCAACAGAAATAAAATGCTGAAAGAATTCTTTTTCGATTTCCAGATTAAAGCCGATTAAAACAGGTTTTGGCTGTCGTTCAGTCTGATGATAGTAGATATAAAGAGATATTTCTTCTCCCGCTGTCTTTGTTTTAAGAGTATCCATTACGATTGCAGGCAGCAGGATTTCATATCCTATCTGATTGGCAAGGATAATTATCCGCTCTTCTTCTTTTTTTAATAGTTTTCCTTCAATATAACTTATCACAGCAACTCCGTTTTGCTCCAGAAAACGCAGGGTCTATATTACTCAAGTTTCGCACCCCCTCTATGCAACAAAAGCTTTAAAGAGAAGCTTCATAGGAATTAGTGGGTGCGAAACTTGATATATTATTTATCCTTTAATAGGATTTGCTCAATACATTTTTTGTAACGAAACAAGCCTATAAGTGCCAGGCTCAAGGCATCGGATGCATGGTAAGGTCTAATAGGGGTTGTTAAGCCAACTAAGTGTCTTACAGCTTTTTCAAGCTGCATTTTACTTGCATTTCCGTTTCCAGTCAAAATCTGCTTTGTTTCACGAACTGAAACCTCAATTGAAGGCACGTCAGCCCGGCATCCGGCAAGGAGAACAATGCCTGAAACCTTTCCCAGTATAATTCCAGATTTTGGATATTTTTCCAGAGAAAAAACATCTTCTACAACCATTAGATCCGGTTTTTCATCCTTTAAAATCAGGATAAGCCTGGAAAAGATTTGGTCAAGACGGGTCGGTAAAGAAATATTTTTTGAAGTATTAATACTGCCATATGAAAAGCCGTCAACTTTAGACTCTATTCCTCTAACGATGCCAATGCCGGTTGCAGCCAGGCCTGGATCTATACCGATAACCTTTATCATAAATATTATAAGTGGCTAAAGTGAGCTAAAGTATATTAAAGTGCCTAAAGTTGAGGAATACGCCTTCGGCGCTGCCGATTTTAATTTTTTTACCATACAACTTTGCTCACTTTATTTCCGGCTGAAGGTATAATCAAGCTCTGAAAATCTATAGTTTCTCTAATTTCTTTGTCGCTATCTTAGCTTCATTGGACTTAGAATATTTTTTGACAAGTTCTTTCAATATAAGACGAGCATTTGCTTTATCTCCAAGATTAAGGAATGCAAGTCCCTGCTTTAGAAGAGAAGCCGGCACTTTATTGCCTTTTGGATATTCTTCTATAACCTTCTGATATTCAAGTATAGCTTTTTCATACCATTTTTCACTGTAGTAAATTTCACCTATCCAGAACTGAGCATTATCTGCATGTGCCGACTTTGGAAATTTATTTATTAAATTTTTAAAACCCTTGCGGGCAGTTTCAAAGTCTCCTGTATCAAATGCCTGTTTAGACACCGTGTATAATTCATTTTCTGAAAGCTCTTGTCTGGATTGGGGTTTTGATTTTATTTTCAGATCATTTTCGTCTGACTCAAAATTGAGGTACTGCTCTAAGCGTGTTATGCGATTTTTATTTAAACCGACAGCTTGCTCTATTCTTCTCAACCGGTTTTCGGTTATTTTATCTGAATCGGACAGTTTTTGTTTTAATAAGTAATCAGTTTCGTCAATTCTTCCGCTTATGAGCCGCATTTCAGCTTTCAACTGATCGTGCATCGCATGCAGTTCGGCAGATTGATTTCTAAGAGCCTGTTCCTTTTCTTCCAGCCTGGATTTTAGCTCTTTATTATATTTCTTTGACTTTGCATCGCGATGCTCGAGCAAAGATATGCGATTTTCAAGCGTAACAACGTCATCATACATTGCGCAGCCATATAACGTATTAAAAAAAAATATTAATGAAAATAAAACCGAATATTTCATTACAGAAACAAAGCCCTTTTCAAAAGTTAGTTAGTGCCTGAACGAACGACGAAGCAATCCCCTTTTTTCCAAGAGATTGCTTCGTCACTACGCTCCTCGCAATGACAGGAAAAACGTAATTCAGGAGATTTTTGTTCAGGCACCAGTTCACATATCAACTACTCTAAGACAAAGTGGGCACGCCTGTTTTTTGACCATGCAGCTTCATTTTGCCGGGGATCAGCAGGACGTTCCTCGCCATAGCTGATTGTTGTTAAACGTGATTCTGCAATGCCCAGATCGTTCAGGAAGTTCTTTGCGCTTTGGGCACGCCTGTCGCCAAGGGCAAGGTTGTACTCGTTTGTTCCGCGTTCATCACAATGGCCCTCGATAATAACTGATTCACCGGGATTCTTTCTCAGCCATTCGGCTTTTCCTTTTAAAATTTTCTGAGTTACAGGTTTAAGATCAGACCTGTCAAAATCAAAGTAAATATCTTCATTCATGAATAAATTTCTGGCTGCAGTTATCTTACGCCTCGCAGCTTCCTCTTGACGACGCTTTTCATCTAAAACGCGTTGTCTTGCAATCTCTTCCAGTTTTGCTTTTTCAGCAGCCAGTTTTGCCGCTTCGTCTTCCTGAGTTTGAGCAAGGTCAACCTTAACTGTCTTTTTTGCACAGGAAGTGACAATCATCAGTCCCGGAATTACTAATAAAAGAGATAGCCATACCCACAACTTTTTTTTCATTTTTTCCTCCTTTTGAATAAATTATTGTTTTAATTATCGATAACTCTTGGTGACCATTCAGGATCTGTCTGCTCACCGGGCAAGGCAAGCAGGCACCTCTGGTCAGTTCCATAAGCAGTCATAACATAGATTCTGCAAGGCCCTTCACGAGTTGAACTAAATGCAATGAGACTTCCATCCGGCGACCATGTAGGGGACTCATTGTTTCCTGAGTCGTGTGTTAATTGTAATGCAGGGCTTTCTCCATCAACATCTATTGTGTAAATATTGATCTGCCCGTTTCCCATGCCTGAGTACGCTATTTTATCACCCACGGGAGACCAGTTCGGGCATGTATTGTATCTTCCTTGAAACGTCAACCTCTTTACATGCCCGGAATCTAAATCCATTATATAAATCTGGGGAGAACCAGACCTGTTTGAGACAAATGCCATTTTGTCGCCATCCGGAGAAAACGTTGGAGATACATCAATCCCCCAGTTATTTGTTAATTTCTTAATAATTTTTCCTGTTCCGGTCAACAGATAAATTTCCGAGTTACCTGAAAACGAAAGAGTCGCAGCCAGAGAAAATTTGCCCGGCACCCATGCAGGTGTAATATTTATTCCCTTTTTGGCTACTATGGCGCCATGTTTATCTTTTAGATGTTTTATATAAAGATCAGGTTTTCCCTTTGAGTAAGACGTATAAGCTATCCATTTTGCATCTGATGACCATGCAGGAGAAAGCGCTATGGATTTATTATAGGTCAATTGTTCAGGATTATGTCCGTCAAATTCACATAAGTATATATTCTTGTTCCCGGAATTTTTGGATACAAAAGCTATTTTACTGCCAAAAATTCCTTTGCTGCCGGTAAGTTTATATATAACCTCCCCACAAAAACGATGTATCATTTTACGCTGGTTATTCACAACACCTTTATATCTCTTGCCGACGATCAATAAACCTTTAAATGTGTCATAGAGCCTGAGTTCCATTTCAATTATATTATCTTTTAAAAAAAGACTGCCCGTAATAAGAAGTTCAGCACCTATGCCGGTCCAGTTCTTGAAATTGAAATTGATATTTGAAACAATTATGTCCGATTTTTCAGGATCTACAAGATAGGCATCTTTGTCAATTATTTTGAAGTAACCAGTAAAGTCCAATGATTTTGAGAGCAGATTTGAGACTTCTTGTGATAAGAACTTTTCTCCCCCACTACCGGAAATAGGCTTAAACACAGGGACAGCAATCGGAATTTTTCTTATAAAAGGGTTGTTAATATCAATATAATCATATTCTGTTCGGCAATGAGCCGGCTCAGTCAAAAAAAATACTGTTGCTATCAAAAATATAAAAAATATTGTGGTATAATTTTTTTTTAACATACAACTCTAACTTTATTCAATCATGCCCTTTTTTCAACCCTGAAGGGGTAAATATCAGTCCAAGGTTATAATAAGGTTTAAAATATTCTTTAGGCAGTTCAGGAAGCGGGTCTGATTTCTTAACAGCTTTAAAGGCGGATTCATCAAAATAACTGTTGCCTGACTTTTTTTCAAACCATATATCCTTTATCTCGCCGTTTTGCATGATTTTAATAACCACTACCGCAATCAAATCGGTATCGCCGCCGGCAAGCTGCTCGGAAAAAGCCCAGTTTTTTTCAATATGATAAGGAATTTCCGCTTTATATATATCTATTGGCTTCAGAGACAGGTAGCCTGTAGTCAAAGCCCCACCAGGTATATTACCGCCCTGTCCGGTCAGGCCTTCCCCTTTTGCCCCAATATCCCTTGCTTCCCTTGATCCAACTTTAGTTTTTAAACGGTTGATTGCCTCTATAACCGGATTAGGTCTTGAATCTTCAACCTGTTTTTCGATCCTTGTTATAGCGCTTTTGACAACCTTTGATGGCTTGAATGTCTTTTTTTTGAGCGATTCTTTTATTTCCCTGCCCTTTTTTGGGGCAACAGATACGGTTTTTGACGGGATTTTGGCAACCTGAGCTTTTTTGGGCTGAGTTGACTGTATTTTAGATTTAAGCTCAATTTGCCCGGCCGGTCCCGATGCTGATCCCTGAGCAGGAAGTGTAACCATGCTGACATTAATGACGGACTGTAAGAACTTTTTATTATATGGAGTATGGATTGGAAAGTAAATCAAGATTGCAAAAAAAATCGCATGGCATACCAGAGAAACCGCAAAAGGCAAAAATAATGTCAGTGGGTCATTCCCTGTACCGCGAAATAAATAAGAAGGAGCAAACATACTTTCTTTCATCAGCAAATTAGGTTTATTGTAACTACTCAGGTGTTTAGACCGAAGGCTGAAGGCTGAAGGCTAAAGGAAACAGATGATTCCTGAGAATTATTCTCTATGCTTAGGACAAAATTTCCGACCGCTTTAAGAAAATATTGGTTTCTGGGAGTCTTTTCCCTAAAAGTCTTCAGCCTTCAGCCTAACCAACCTGAGTAGTTACGGTTTATTTTTCTTTATTGGACTTTATTGGTTCTGTCACCATACCAAGTTTTTCAATGCCGGCTCCTTTTATCTCCGACATAACACGCACCACCACTCCATATGATATATTTTTATCAGCTTTTAAATAAACCTCCTGGCCAACGCGTCCATCAAGGATTTTTATAAGTTTTTCCTGCAAAAAATCAAGTTTCACCTGATAATCGTTTATGTATAATAAATTGTTCTTATCTATAGTTATTATAAGCGGGTCTTGTTCTGCAGTAAGCGGTTCAGATGTTGCTTCAGGCAGAGAGACATTGACACCTTCTATCATCATTGGAGCGGTGACCATAAAAATAATCAGGAGAACCAGCATAACATCAACAAATGGAGTTACATTTATATCAGACATGAAGCTGTTATTATTTCCACCAAACGCCATTTTTTGTATCCTTTTAATAGTTCAGCCACAAAGGCACTAAGACACCAAGATTATAATGTAATCCTCTTAATTCATAATTTAGGAATTGATGAATTTTTCGTAATTCCTCATTTTATCAATCATATCCATGCTTTGTGCCTTTGTGTCTTAGCGGCTGAGCCCTATTACTCTTTTAAGTAAAAATATCACGTTCTATGATATTCAAGAAGTCAGCAGAAAAGCTTTGCAATTCAGTTTCAAGGGTTCTTATTTTTTGCATAAAATAGTTAAATGCTATTACCGCCGGTATTGCAGCAGCCAAACCGGCTGCAGTTGCAATAAGCGCTTCTGAAATTCCAGGAGCAACAACAGCAAGGCTGGCTGAACCACTGAGCCCGACACCATGAAACGAATTCATTATTCCCCACACGGTCCCGAACAGACCGATAAAAGGCGCTGTATTACCTGTTGTGGCAAGAAAAGGAACCATTTGAGTCATTTGGGCAATTTCTGTGTTAATCGACCGCCGCAACGCCCTTTTTATATTATCTGTTCCTGTAAACTTAGTGCCCAGGGATGAATGGGGGGCTGTTTCAGATGACCGTGATGATTTTATTGAAACGCCGGATTGGGTCAATTTTTTAAGTTCCAGGTATCCTATACGAAAAACTCTGGCTATTGGGCTGCCATGAAACTGTTTTGCTTTTGCAAAAGCTTCTGACAGATCCCTGCTTTTCCAGAAAAAATCTATAAAGTATGCTGATTCTTTATATGCCTTTCTGATATAGAGGTATTTAATTAGAATAATAGACCATGAGGCTATGGAAAAAATCAGCAGAAGAGCCATAACAAACTGAACCATAAGACAGGCATTGCTTATCATATGGATTAAATTCATTTGAAGCATAAAAACTCCGTATATTATATGTTATTTGTAACTACTCAGGTGGATAGACTAAAGGCTGAAGTCCGAAGGCTGAGTAGTTCCGTTTTTAGAAATACGAGTTGTTAATTATCTTAAGAGTCCAAAGTTCTGTCATTCCTGCGAAGGCAGGAATCCATAACCCATTGATTTTGCTTGATTACCGCCATCGCGGTAATGACGGTT
>JAUWQK010000149.1 GCA_030611115.1 Deltaproteobacteria bacterium | reverse complement strand
GTTGCCAGAGGTTATTGAGAAGTTACCTCCTTAGGTTTTGCTTGATTGTGAAATTACCATAGGGTCTGCCATTGATAATGTATGGCAATCACTGTAGATTGCTTAAAAGACATAATTCGGTAATAGCCGGGCGGTGCCTTGACGGGCTTTGCCTTTGAAATGCTTGAGCCGTATGAAGGGAAACTTTCATTGTACGTTTCTGAGAGGGGAAAGAGGCCGTAAGACCTCTGACCTACCCGATCGAAAGGAACCACTATGCAAAATATGAAGACATTTGCAAAGAACCACTTGCCTAAATCATTGGTTGAATTGACTAGAACTTTTCTTGCCAGAAATAGATCCAAATATGGAAATTATTCCTCAATCACGCTGACAGATGAAGATATAGAACAATGTACATACAAGAAATATCTGGGTGGAGGATCTAAAAGCTGGGAGACCCGAGGAACTTTTCAACTATTATTTTTGCAGGCAATGGGAATGCACAAAAATTCAAAACTCCTGGATGTAGGTTGCGGGCCTGGTAGGGCTAGCAAGCATCTAATAGACTTTTTGGAAGACAATAACTATTGCGGTGTGGATTATAATGCTGACTTCATTAAGGCAGCGCGCGCAATGTCAGAGCAAAATAAACTTGCTGTAAAAAATCCTATTTTTGAGGTAATCCATAATTTTAGCTTTGAACATATTAAACCCATCTTTGATTACGCCATCGTTTTCTCCGTTCTAAACCATTGCAATATTGAGCAAAGAAAAGCGTTTTTTAGAATGATACCTGGGCCGCTAAAGGAAGATGGTAAAGTTTATATTTCTCATGCACGTTGGTTTGACGAGTCGTATATAGAGAAAACAAGAATGAGTCTTACAAACCAGTTCGAATCTAATAATTTCGATGTTATCAAGTTTGGTTGGCCGGCAGGAAATGGAGTCCTTCCAATAATCGAACTTACAATGTCTTGATAAAGCGTCTAACGAATAAGAATTCATGTTTTGCGAAGCCAAAACATAATTCTGGGTTGAACTAAGCCCTTGGCACAGTATTTGCTGCTTGGAATTCTAATGACGGTTATGGTTTTATAAATAAATTAAGCAGGTTGAAATATTTGATGAATTAGCAACGCGCTTGGATGTTTCTGAAGACAGAATTCAAAGCGATGAAAATATCTGGAAGTAGATTGATCGAAAAAGAGTGTTGATCTATGCTGAATTAAAAGAAGATAAGTTGCCGGTTCATATCGTTGTTGATTACTCTTTTTGGGAAGAACCGGTCATTGTTACTTCGTATGTGCCGGATAGCAGATATTGGATCAAGTACAAAATCAGAAAAAAATAAAAGGGTAAAGTTATGGCTTTGATTAAGAAAAGAGACTGCCCTGAGTGCAGTGGGGAGATGGAGGCAAAATTGATCAACCTGAACTACAGAAGGGAAGGCATTGATCTGGAAGTGGAGGTAATAGGAATCCCTGCAAATGTTTGCACAAGGTGCTTTTACAGGGTTATCCCCGGAAAAATAGCCAAATATATAGACTCCCTGGTTGACCCGCTCTTTGAATCAGAAATAAGATGCAAAGAAAAGCTCTTGCCGTCTCCTCATGTAGGAATTCAATTTCCATTTTTAGACAGAAATACTTACGCTGGGCTGTAAGCATAGGCCACCAACGTAAGGCGGGAAAAATTAGCATAGAGCCAAAATGGCGGCAAGTGTTCCATTTGACTTTAGGGCTCGGTAAAAAATAACTTGGTAGAACTTGCGCCCAACTTTGTCCCCCCTTTGCATGATAATCAAATGCCTTCAGCCTGCGACAAAAAATATCTGAATATGCTAAAGGAAATCATCCTTTCCATTGTTGACACAAAAGAGGAGAGTGGTAGGAGTCAGTAAAGGATTAAGGCGAGTTTAATATGACTAAAGAGTTAGATGATTATGATAGTCCATGGAAGAAGATTCTGGAGGCATATTTTCAAGAATTTGTGACTTTCTTCTTTCCGGGAGCAGCAGAAGGGATTGATTGGCCAAGAGGGCATACCTTTTTGGATAAGGAACTGCAGCAGATAGTGCAGGATGCTGAGTTGGGGAAGAGGCTTGCGGACAAGCTGGTGAAGGTATGGAGAAAAGATGGGGACGATGCATGGGTGTTGGCCCATGTGGAAGTGCAGGGCCAGGAGAAATCGGACTTTGCAAAACGGATGTTTGTATACAATTATCGTATCTTTGATCGTTATGACCGTCCGGTAGCAAGTCTCGCGGTGCTTTCTGACGAAAGAACCGGTTGGAGACCGGATCATTTCGGATATGAGTTGTGGGGGTGCAAGGTCGGAATAAGCTTTCCTGTTGCTAAAGTGCTTGACCATGCGGACAGGTGGGATGAGCTGGAAGCAAGCGACAACCCATTTGCGGTAGTGGTAATGGCTCATCTGAAAACCCGTGATACGCACAATGATGAAGAAAGCCGGAAAAGATGGAAGCTTTATCTTGTGCGGCGGCTTTATGAATGTGGTTATCGCAGGGAAGATGTGATCAATCTTTTTCACTTCATAGACTGGCTGATGAGATTGCCCGAAGAGATGGAGGAGAGTTTTTGGGCAGAGATGCACCAGTATGAGGAGGGTAAGAAAATGGAGTATATAACCAGCGTAGAAAGGATCGGAATCAAAAAAGGAATTCAGCAGGGAATTCAGCAGGGAATTCAGCAGAGCGCCAGAGAAGCTGTAATCGATATCCTTGAGTTGCGTTTTGAGGTTGTCCCTGAGGCAATCGTGAATAGATTAAATGAAATATATGATCCCTCGATTTTGAAGATCTTTCGCAGGAAGGCGGTGAAAGTAAATTCCCTTGAAGAATTTGAACAGATCATCGATTTAATGATGAAGTAATGGCGTCCTTTCGGTAAGCGTTCGTGGACAAAAAAAATCATGGATGGTGTGTAAGGGTCATTAACTATTAAATATTCTTGAGGTAATTTAATTGACAATCTTCGGTTTGCATTGTAGCGATAACTTTTTGTAATATATGACTTTATTAGTTTCCATTCAGGCACTATTTACACCCTTCAGGCCTTTTTGGTTATTTCCGCCTTTGCTTTCTGCTTCTACTCGGAATGGTTTCTTTTGATTTTTTGGGTCCAGGAGAGACTGAAGTCTTGATGTTGGCTCTGGAGATGCGCGAAGCAGTTGCCGTGTTAGATGATGGGCCGGCTCGGGAAATGGCGGAAACACTTGATCTTCATTTGACTGGTACCTTGGGGTTGTTGCTGGATGCCAAAAAAGCAGGACTTATTCCGGCTCTGCGACCGTTATTGGATAAATTGCAGTCTTTGCGGTTCAGACTGGCCTCACGGACTTATTCTGCTGTGTTGTGCCTTGCAGGTGAATAACAACTAAGACATACCTGAGCTGTTGACCATCGTCGTCTGCGCTCTGGTCCTTCTGTCGTTTGTTTACCACGTCTGGAAAAGGCAAAAGAAAGTAAAAAGAATTTCTGAAAATTCGGTGAATCCTGTCTAATTGAGGTAATTCCAGTCGGCTTGTATGAGGCGAAGGTACGCAACTTCATCCATAATCAGAAGATTAACATGTCCCGCGAAGACTGATAATGCGGATAAGAGTGTTTTCTTTTAGAAAGAAAGGCGGCTGCCAACAAAAGATTATCATTGTAAAACCATCCTAAAGATAGTTGAGAATTAGCCACAGACCCACACAGACGGACACAGTCATTTTAGTCGAGCGACATGCTCGGCCAAAAATCATGATCGCTTCGCAATTTGGGACAGAGGTATGACTTTACCGGTTAACCAGCAACTTAGGCGCTGACTTACAGATGGCACCGAAATAATGTTCCAGAAGTGTGACAGATAACACAAAAGTGGTTCCTAAAAAGTGATTAAAGGTACATTTATGGGATTACAAATTGACTTTTTGTTTTTTTCCAACTATTGCCCCGTCTCAAAAGTTTAGTGCCTTAAAATGGCAACATGAAATATCCATATAAATTCATACGTTTCACCCACCTTTGGGTGACGGGGAAATTCGAAATACGAAACAAATACAAATGACAAAAATATCAATGACTAAAACGAGAAATGGTCGTATCATGATATTTTTGTTTAGAATTTTGAAAATTCGAATTTCGATATTGTTTCGTATTTCGTATTTCGATATTCGTATTTTTTAAGGTTGTTCCTGTGATTTGATGACATGATAAATTGCCAAAATCGAACACAGAACTTTTGAGACACCACACTAGTGCCTGAACGAAAACCACGTTCAGGCACGGTTTTGAGTTTTTGGTCAGGCACTATCAAAAAACCGGGGAAACTATGGTGAAAATCTTTTTAATCGCTGGTGCACGACCAAATTTCATGAAGATTGCGCCAGTATATCGAGAGGCTCTTAAGCACGATCAAATGGAATGTAAGATCGTTCACAC
>JAUWQK010000253.1 GCA_030611115.1 Deltaproteobacteria bacterium | reverse complement strand
TATCCTGCTCTGCCGGAAGTTCTTTTTCTAATTGCAATACCTTTTTTTTACTTGTTTTACGCAGATCCTTTTTATTAGAAACTTTTTTATTATCCTCCCGCAAATCAATAGGTTTAACGTTGTTCTTATTCACCCAGTACTCATAATCCTGCTCAAGCTGATACTTGATTAACACTTTGCCGTTTTTAACAATCGGCTTTCCATTTTTATCAGTATTCAGCCAGACCTTGTTTTTTCTGAACTTCATCCGTTTCCAGCCTGTTTTTTCTTTTTCCAAAACAAAGTCTCCTGTAACACTTTAGCGCTTTTAAATATTATTTTTTGACAGGATTAACAGGATATTCAGGATTAAAACATCAAAACTCATCCTGTAAATCCTCATCAAAATCCCTTGTTTTACGTTTGATTTTAACCTTCCGTTCACCAAAATTAATAATTAAATAGTATAGGAATTTCCATTTTTTAGTCAATCTTATTAATACGTTAGAAATCATCAGTCGGTAATAATGGTTCATAGCTCTTAGCTGATAAGCTGATAAGCTAATAAGCTAATAAGCTCAATAGCTTAACAGCTCAACAGCTCAATAGCTCGCCCGAAGGGCGCTAATTTAACCTATTGTTCACTTGAAATAAAATCTTGTTTATCCTGTTATCCTGTCAGAATTTTTTTCAAAGGGCTAAATTCAATTACGGTATAGATGGAACATTTTGCTTATTTCAACAAACTCATTTAGATCATCTTGCCAGGATCCTGCTATTTCATCTATATCGTCATTTTTTTCTATGCGCCGGCGTATTTCCTTATCTCCAATTATAAGGTCTATGGGAAGTCTTTTAGATTCATACTCATAAGGAGGCTGTTTCCACTCGAACTCACCTTTGTGATGGAAACAGACCGACTTGAGCAATTTAATGGAAGTAATATATGGATTAAATTTATTCGGATCAGTTATGTGAATTTGAAATCCCCTGCATAGAGTTCCCTTCCACTTGTTTGACGTGGGCTCAAACACATTACATCTGAGTATTGCTCCCTCCAGTTTGCTGCCCCCCATGTCGGAAAGAACTTTTTCAGTATCAATAAAAGGAGCGCCAAAAATCTCAAAAGGCTGGGTTGTTCCCCGACCTTCAGAAACATTTGTGCCTTCCCAAAGCACCTGGCCAGGATAAACCAGTACAGACATGGTGGTTGGAAGATTTGGTGATGGAGGAATCCAGGGAAGACCAGTATCATTAAAATACATATTCCTGTCCCAGCCTTTCATTTTTACAATTTCAAGATCACAACCTGTTTCATAGTAATTGTTGAATAAAAGAGAAAGCTCACCCATTGTCATCCCATGACGCATAGGAATAGGAAAACGCCCTACAAATGATTTGCATTCCGACGACAGGCAGTTGCCTTCCACCACAGAGCCGCCGACAGGATTAGGACGGTCAAGAACTACTACTTTTTTGCCGAATTTTTTTGCAGCTTCAAGACAGTAGGACATTGTATAAATGAAAGTATAAACACGGGTTCCAACATCCTGCAGGTCAATAATAAGCACATCAATGGGATCAAACATTTCTTTTAAGGGTATTCGAGTTTGGCCGTAAAGGCTGAAAACAGGAATCTTTAATACCGGATCAATCATATCTTCCGACTCAATCATGTTATCCTGTTTTTCAGCAAAAAAACCGTGCTGAGGTGAATATAATGCAGTAAGCTGACCGGGCATCTTTAAATTAATTAATTCGCTTGCATGGCGAAAATTCCTGTCAACTGAAGCGGAATTGCTTAATAACCCCAAACGGCAACCCAATATCCATTTCGGGGGCTCTTCAATAAATCTTTCAAGACCTGTTTGAACGCGCATTATCTATCTCTCAATATTGAAGATTGAATACTGAATATTGTATATTTGTGGAATCGCATATGAATTGAAAATTGAAAATTGAAAATTCGTGGTATCGCTTCGCTCTATCATTTTAAATGAACTACTCCAAAGTCTGCTTGGGGGAATTTAACCCAACAACTCGTACCTGTCTGCGTGCGGACATGCACAGACAGAAAAATCTGTGTAATCTGCGTAATCTGTGGATTAAAATTGGCAGAATTCCTTCAATTTTCAATTTTCAATTTTCAATTTTTTTCAGCCTGGCAACCGACTCTATGTGATATGTATGCGGAAACATATCAATCGGCTGCACTTCCAAGGCTTTATAATTGTCTTTCATCATACCAAGATCCCTTGCCATTGTCGCTGGATTACAGGAAACATAGATAATTTTAG
>JAUWQK010000030.1 GCA_030611115.1 Deltaproteobacteria bacterium | reverse complement strand
TAAGCCACGAGATTGGCCACGTCCCGCCACGCTTCGCTCGCGGCTAAAGGCTCACTTGCTCCTCGCAATGACCAAAATTTGGGGTTATGCAAAGGTCTCATGCTGACTTGCAGATGACACCGAAATAATGTTCCAGAGGTGTGCTAAATAACACAAAAGTGGTTCCTGAAAAGTGACTAAAAGCACATTTATGGAATTATGAATTGACTTTTTGTTTTTTCCCAACTATATTAAACATTATGAGAAGAAATGTTTATAAAAAGCTATTAAACTGGAAACAGTCTGAACTACGCAAGCCGCTTATCCTAAAAGGGGCAAGGCAGGTTGGAAAGACTTACATACTTAAAGAATTTGCAAGAAAGGAATATGATAATTTTGCTTATCTGAATTTTGAAGATGATCCGGCGCTTGACGCAATTTTCATGCACAGATTCGATAAACAAAAAATTGTCAGCTACCTTTCAGCTTATGCAAATGTGACAATATCGCCAGGTTCGAGTCTAATTGTCTTTGATGAAATCCAGGCATCGGCTAATGCATTAAATGCATTAAAATATTTCAAAGAAAATGCCAATGAATACCATGTCATAGCAGCAGGATCCTTGCTGGGAATAAAACTGGCCGGTCAAAAATCCTTTCCCGTAGGGCAGGTAAATTTTTTAAATCTTTACCCTATGTCTTTTCTGGAATTTCTTGATGCACTTGATAAAACGTCTCTACGGCATTTGATTGAAGGTAAAAAAGACTGGTTTGAACCTTTTCCGGAGCCTTTCCATGTTGAACTGGTAGAACTCCTGAAGTATTATTATTTTACAGGAGGCATGCCTGAAGCAGTAGATACCTACTTTAAAACTAACAGTTTCGTTAACGTCCGGCAAATTCAAAAAGAGATCATTGATTCTTATCTTCTTGATTTTTCCAAGCACGCAGAAAAATCAGATATAATAAAAATATCTTCAATATGGCAGTCAATACCGGTTCATCTATCAAAAGAAAATAAGAAGTTTATCTTTTCTGCTGTTAGGAAGAGCGCCAGGGCCAGAAATTATGAAAATGCTCTCCAGTGGTTAATTGACGCTGGAATTTTATATAAATCTTATAATGTATCAACCCCAAAACTTCCTCTTGAGGCTTACGCCAAAACAGACTTTTTCAAAATATTCCTTCTTGATATCGGATTGCTGGGAGCGATATCAAATATTTCAATGGATATGATAGTAAGGGGAAATGCAATTTTTACACATTTTCATGGTGCAATGGTTGAAAACTACGTAGCCCAGCAGCTCATAGAAAAATTCCGGACAAATTTGTTCTACTGGACCAGCCAGGGCAAAGCCGAGGTTGATTTTTTATTTTCAGTTAATGACATAATATATCCTGTTGAGGCTAAAGCTGGGATTAACCTGCAAAGTAAGAGTCTTAAAGTTTATAATGAAAAATATAAACCTCATATTTAGGAAGGACAGCCAACTTGTTTTCCCACATACTTTCAGTTTTTGAAAGTATGTGGTATTTTATAGAATATGCATACAATAACGAATAAGATCATTGAGCAGGGGCTTACCAACAGAGTCCTCAGAGTTTCTCAATTGAAGCGGCTGGTGAAGGGAAGTGCACAGCGCCGTTATAGCTTGGTTAACCGTGCTATAAAAACTGGAGAATTGCTTCGATTTCAACGTGGTTTGTATATGCTCAATGAGCGCTTTCGCGACTATCCGTGCCACCCATTTGCCTTGGCCCAGGCCCTTGCTCCTGGCAGCTATGTTTCGTTTGAGACAGCATTAGCCTACCACGGGTGGATTCCCGAAGCGGTTTTTACAACGGCAAGTGTGGTGCCCGGTCGAAAATCCCGAAAATTTGAACATGAAAAAATGGGGATTTTTAGTTTTCACCCCCTGGCAATTCACCGGAAATATTTCCTGGAACTGGTGAACAGATATCAGATAAATGGTCAGACTATGCTGGTGGCAAAACCATGCAGGGCATTAATGGATCTGGTCTGTTTGAGAAAACTCTTCTGGGAAGGAATGGACTGGCTTTTGGAAGGACTGCGAATCGATACGGAATCATTAGCAGCCATTACCGGTAATGATATTAAAATACTGGAACTGGTTTACAAACATAAGCGAGTAAAATCGTATCTATCTTTTCTCAGCGGGGAGTTAACCCTTGATTGACCTTATTCAAAAAAAATTTGCATCCTATGGGGCGGCAAATCAGATGGAAGAAGAGCATGCCATTAAAGAAATTCTTCAGGATATTGCCTTGTATGGTTTGTGGCGCGCCGATTTTTTTGAAGTGGCGGGATTCCAAGGAGGTACCAGTCTGCGGATTTTATATAGAATGACAAGGTTTTCCGAAGATCTTGATTTTATATTGAAAGTACCTGATCCTGAATTTGCCTGGCCTGTTTATCTTCATGGTATGCTTGATTGTTTTGAGGAATTTGGATTAAAGTCAGAGGTATTGAACAAAAGTAGAATGGATCAACGGGTAAAGAAAGCCCTGATCAAAGATAACTCAATCTGCAATCAGCTCAATCTGTCATTTTTCAGAGACAACCCGAGACAGACACAAAAAATCAAATTAGAGATTGACGTAGACCCTCCGGCCGGTTCCGGTTTTGAATATAGCTACCTGGATTTTCCTCTGGATTTCGAAGTCTGTCATCAGGATTTGAGCAGTAATTTCTCATTAAAAATTCATGCACTGCTTTGCAGGCAGTATCTGAAAGGCAGGGACTGGTATGATTTTAGTTGGTATGTAAAGCAAAGTGTCCAGGTCAACCTCCCACATTTGCACGCGGCCTTGTTTCAGTGGGGACCATGGGCAAACCAGAAAATAGATCTAAATATAAAATGGCTGAAACATGAGTTGACCCGAAAAGCAGCCCATATAGACTGGCAGACTGCAGCAACTGATGTTCAACGATTTCTCAGACCGTCGGAGCAGCATAGCCTGAGCTTGTGGAGTGAAAAATTTTTTGTGCACAAAATAGAAAAACTCAATTCTGAACCGGGAAGAAAATAAATACTGACACATGAAAAGGTTGAAGTTCCACTGCATCTTTTGGATTCGGAGAATAACCACTGACCGCCAGGATAATGGTAGGATTTGAGAAGCTGTGCGAAGAAAGGGAAGACATTCTCAGTGCCTCCCAAATGGGATGGTCGAGCGGCTGAGAGGATATGGAAAATTATTTTGAATTCAGGTGTTCGTTAAATGGTTGAATGGTCAATTCGTTGAATGGTTAAATGGTTGAATGGGAGAATCAAAATACAACGATTTTCGAGATTTGGAAGTTTGGAAGAGATGCAAAAGTATACAGTATTGTCGCCAGTCAAGGGGATCTCTTTATGAGCTGATTGATCATGTTGATGTTGCACTGGAATGTAAAAACATCTTAAAGATAGTTGAGAATTAGTAGAAGCCGATGTCGGATTCTACGACGTTCCAATAAAAGGAAACCTTGTTATGAAAGTATTATTAATCGCTGGCGCACGGCCCAATTTCATGAAGATTGCGCCCATATATAGGGAAGCGTCAAAACACGGCCAAGTTGTCTGCAAAATCGTCCATACAGGCCAGCATTACGATTATGAGATGTCACAGGCATTTTTTGAAGACCTGGAAATGCCAAAACCTGCCTTCTTTCTCAATGCTGGTCCCGGATCTCACGCACACCAGACCGCCAGGATAATGGTAGGATTTGAGAAACTGTGCGAGGAAGAAAAGCCTGATTTGGTCATTGTAGTGGGTGACGTTAACTCCACTTTGGCTTGTAGTATTGTTGCCAAAAAGCTATTGATCGAAGTAGCCCATGTGGAGGCAGGACTCAGGAGCTTTGACTTGACAATGCCGGAAGAGATTAATCGGATGGTCACCGATTCGATTTCTGATTATTTTTTTGTGACCGAAGAAAGTGCGGTCAAGAATCTAATGAAAGAAGGAAAACCACCTGACACCATCCACTTTGTTGGCCATGTGATGATAGACAATCTTCTCTATCAGATACAACAATTACAAACGTATGATTGTACACAGTTTCCCACTTATACTCTTAAAGGAAATACAAATGGTTATATCTTTCTTACCCTCCACCGCCCGTCCAATGTCGATTCAATAGAAACCTTTGAAGGGATTGCGGCGGCATTGAATCATATTGCCGAGGATACACCGATATTTTTCCCCGTGCATCCAAGGACTAAAAAGATGATGGAGCAGTTTGATATAAAGTTATCCGACAATATTAAACGTCTGCCGCCTCTGGGTTTTAAAGAATCCTTGTTCTTGTGGAAGGATGCGGCGGTTGTAATGACTGATAGTGGAGGCCTACAGGAAGAAACCACGGCCATGGGCGTGCCGTGTGTTACGTTGCGGGAGAATACTGAAAGGCCGATTACTATTGAGATGGGAACCAATGTGCTGGCTGGTAACACAACGGAATCAATCCTTGATGCGTATAGGAAAACCGTTGAAAAAAAAAGCCACAATTTCTCAGTCCCTCCCAAATGGGATGGTAGAGCGGCTGAGAGGATATGGAAAATCATTTTGAATTCAGGTGTTCGTTAAATGGTTAAATAGTTAAATAGTTAAATAGTTAAAATGGTTAAAATGGTTAAAATGGTTAAATGGTTAAATAGTTGATTTGACGTTTAGTGGATTCGAGATTGGGGATTGGTTAATTTGGGAAACAGAGATTTGGTTGATATTGAATATCTCAGGAAACGGTTCATAGATGGTGAATATGCCATTAGCGACCACGCAATTATTGAGGCTCGAAAGGATGGAATTGTTCCTCGCACAGTTGAAAAGTTGGAGTGGGCAGCTATAAATGGCAAGGTCATTGAGGAATACATTGGTCTTTATTGCTACCCGCCACGATTCGCATGCCGAGTTCGTGCTAAAGGCTTTGAAGGCAGGAAAACACGTGTTTGTGGAAAAGCCTCTCTGTCTGACAATTGAAGAGCTTGAAGAAATTAAGTTAGCCGCAGACCCACGCAGACAGGCACAGACGGGAGAAAAAGAATTTTGCCCGGCCGACGGGGGCCAGGCAAAAACTTCCGTCGCTTCGCGAGGGGATGGAATTTGCACTCAACCAATCCTTATGGTTGGATACAACAGAAGGTTTTCGCCGTTAGCACAGATGATTAAGGAGACATTCGGTGAGGGGCCAATGTCCATGCTCTATCGGATAAACGCGGGTCATATACCTCCTGATTCATGGATTCAGGATGCCGAGTTCGGAGGTGGTAGAATTATTGGAGAGGTCTGTCATTTTGTAGATTTTTTGACATTTATAAACGATTCACTAAAGCAAATTATAAAGGATGGGATCTTTTCGATGGTTTAAATTCAAGGCTTTTCAGGAAATCCTTTTTTTACAAGTCCGAAGTTTTCCGCCTGGCGTGGATTCAGTTGTTCAAACGCTCACCTATAAACTTCAGAGCGTTTTTGTTCCTAAGCTATTCTTCTTTTTCTTGATGGTGTCTTGACTTATACTGTAAATGCCTTTTTGATTTCAAAAGCAAGGTTCAGGATTGAGAAATTTTTCTTTTGATTCCCTTTGCAGCCGGAAGTTCCTTGCCAAGGCTTCCGACATGTGATATTATTAATAAATAAATGTTGATACACTCGTACAACAGACTTTTCACGAAACCTGCAAATATCAACGTTCCAGCAATATTCAGGGATTTTTTACTGGAATATTGGAGGCATGATGGAAACTTTTGAGTTTGAAGTCATTCATAAAAATGGAATGATCAAAATACCCGATGAATTAAGAAAAAATTTAACCAAAAAAATTAAAATAATTATTTTGACTGAAGAGAAAAAGAAAAATGCTTTAAGCAAACTGTTACTTAATGCTCCTACATGGGATGAATCTGATGCAATGGATTTTCAGCAGACAATTCGAGAAGGATATAAAAATTGGAAGATAAAAGAATTCTAATTGACACTTCTGTCGTTATTGATCATTTCAGAAAGAAAAATAAACAACTGTCATTGCTTTATGAACTGTCAAAAGGAAATAGATTGTTTTTGTCTGCAATAAGCAAATTTGAGTTTTTGGTAGGAACAAAACTTTCTCAAATTCGTCAAACAGAAAAAATTATTAAAGGATTTGATATTTTGTCCTTCAATTCTAATGTTGCTGACGTTGCAAGTGATATTGCCAAAAAGTTAAAAGCAAAAAATAAGATTATCGAATTTAGAGATATATTTATTGCTGCAACAGCTATCGCTAACGATATACCTTTATCTACTTTAAATGTTAAACATTTCGAGAGAATAGATGATTTAGAATTAAGATGATATTATCAATTCTCAAGCTATGGGGTAGCTATGGTGGGTTGAATAGAATATTGACTAAAAAATAAAAAAAACAAATTCTGAAGAAATTTATACACCTATTTAGTTGTAAAGAAAAGCTGTTGCCGTCTCCTTCCATGCAACATGCTCATGGTCAGAATAATAACCGTGACACAGTATTGACTTTTCGTGACTGCGATAAATTTACGCATAGGCATTGCGGGCAGGTCGAAATCCGAAACAAATTCGAATACCAAATGACAAAATGACCAAAACTAACCACGCCTTAGGCGTGGGAAATACAATGTTTTTGTCATTAAAAAATTCGTATTTGGGTCATTGTTTCGTATTTCGTGCTTCGAATTTCGAATTTCTGACCGAAAACAGGGGTTTTTGTTCAGGCACTAATTATATAATTTCCTATATAATTGTTACATATTTTACACAATAATATGGTCTATATTCAACAATCCCCTCCGAATTTATTTTCAGCTTTTTCCCTTTTCCATATAACTTCTCGATACTCATATAAATATTTGAGCAAGAAAATAATACAGACATTTTATATAAACATTGGCATCCTTATTGCTTCCTTAATTTGAACAAAAAACGAAAGAACGAAAGAAGTCAGGTATATATAGGTATATTTATGGGTATTTAATAAGGTGATCCCATGAAGGAACCCGTTATAAATATTACAAAGAATATTTTACGCTTGGTTGCCGAACTTGATGAATTTAAAGGGGAATGGAAAGCGCTGGGAAATCTGGATCCTAATCGGCTGAAAGCATTAAAAAAAAATTGCAACAATCAAATCAGTCGGATCGTCAACTCGGATTGAAGGCGTCAGATTGACGGATCGGGAAGTGGAACAGCTTTTTTCCGTTCATATTAAGATATTTAACCATTCAACTAATCAACCAATCTACAAATTCAATCTATCAACCAACCAACCAGACTAAATGGACAAATGATTTTTATTCCAACTCTTTTAATATCCATGTTCATCACAATCGCCCTGATACCTATTTTTAAGGGTTTGGCGGTCAGGGCGAACGTTATGGACGTTCCGAACGATAGGAAGGTTCACTCTTATCCCATGCCAAAGTGCGGTGGAATCGCTATGGCATTGGGGGTACTTGCTCCGATTTTTTTCTGGGTACCCAAGACTGAATTTGTAAGTGCTGTCCTGATTGGAGCTGGAATTATAGTCCTTTTCGGGCTGATTGATGACGTTATAAACCTCGAATGGAAGATAAAGCTTTCCGGCCAATGTGCTGCTGCTTTGGTTGTTATTCTATACGGGGGTGTAAAGATTAAGAGCCTGGGTATGCTTCTTCCGGATAATGTTTTCCTGCCAGACTGGTTTGCTATACCGTTTACGCTTATTGCCATTGTGGGGGTGACCAATGCCGTCAATCTTTCCGACGGCCTTGATGGGCTGGCTGGAGGCATATCCCTTCTCAGCTTCATCTGCATCGGATGCCTGGCCTATTGCAGTGCGAATATCGTTATTGCTTTGTTGTCGATTGCGGTGGTTGGGGCGATTTTGGGTTTTCTCAGATTTAATACTTATCCGGCGGTCCTGTTTATGGGCGATGCAGGGAGCCAGCTTCTCGGGTTTCTGGCAGTGACCCTTTCCCTGTCTCTTACCCAGGGAAATACTTCCTTTACCCCTCTTTTACCATTAATTCTTCTGGGCTTTCCCGTGCTGGACACACTGACCGTTATGTTTGAACGTGTGGCCGGTGGGAGGTCACCTTTTGTGGCGGACAAGAATCACTTTCACCACAAACTCATACGCTTAGGCCTTTATCATACAGAGGCAGTTCTTGTTATTTACATCTTTCAGGCCTTTTTGGTCACCTTTGCTTTTGTTTTCAGGTTCCACTCGGAATGGTTTCTTTTGATTTTTTACATAATCTTTTCAACTGGTATCCTTTCCGGATTTTTTGTTGCAAAAAAGAGAGGCTGGAAGTTCAAGCGATATGATTTTGTCGATAAGGTTATCAAGGGACGGCTACGAATACTTAAAGAGAAAAACATCCTTATCAAGGTTTCTTCCAGGCTCGTCGAGGTAGGTGTCCCTTTGCTGCTGCTTTTCACCTGTTTTCTTCCCACAAGCATACCCATATCTTTTTCATTCATTTCAATGGCCCTTTTGGGGTTGCTCCTTGTAACGTTGTGCATCAAGAAGGAATGGATGGGCACCGTGCTGAGACTGATTTTATACCCGTTGATTCCCATTGTAATATACTGGGGTGAGGCGGATATGGTCGCCTGGATGAATGATAAGCTGGTAGTGCCTTATAACTTCTCTTTTGGCTTCCTGTTCCTTTTTGTCATTTTGACGCTCAAATTCACGAGAAGAAGAAACGGGTTCAAAAGCACCCCTATGGACTTTCTGATTCTCTTTATTGCATTAGTGGTACCGAATTTTCCGGATAAACAGATTCAAAGTTACCACATGGGCCTGATGGCAGCCAAGATTATCGTCTTTTTTTTCAGTTATGAGGTTCTGATAGGAGAGCTTCGGGTGAAATTGAACAGGCTCGGGTTGATTACCATACTGGCCCTGCTGGTCATAAGTGTGAAAGGGATGCTTTAATAGTATAGTATAGAGTCCATTTTTGGACAGGATATACAGGATTGACATGATAGTTTATATAACCTAAGTTGAGCGATTAGCCTTTAGTGGTTAGCTATTAGTTTAATGATTACAGAATGTTTTGCTATTACAAACTTTCACCCGTTGGGCGCAATTTCTAATTAACCGAATTGCTTGATTTTTCAAAGCTAAACGCTAATGACTTACAGCTATTCGCTCAATTTAGGTATAAGGAGGGTTTATGAAGATGAAGAGGCTGCGGTTTTTTATTGGTTTGTTGTTTTTAGTTGCTTTATTTGGTACAGGACTTGCTTTTCCTCAGAAAGGAGAAGCTTCTGAAGATTACCTTATTCACCCCGCGGATGTATTAGAGATTTCTATTTACGGAGAGAATGAATTGACCCGAAAATTGATTGTTCGTCCGGACGGAAAGATTTCCTTCCCGTTGATAGGTGATATAAAGGTTTCCGGCCACTCACCCACTGAAGTGAAGGCAATCATCGATAAGAAAGTCAGCGTCTTTATTCCTGAGGCGAGTTCTGCCGTGATCGTAGATCAATTAGGGAGCCTGAAATATTATGTCGTGGGTCAGGTAGCCAGGCCCGGAATATTTAACGTTGACTCCTCACTGACTGTTTTACAGGCATTATCCCTGGCAGGGGGTCTCAAGACCTTTGCGGATAAGGACAGTATAATAATCATACGAGGTCACGGAAAGGATGCCAAAAACATTCCGTTTGATTACAGCCTGGTAAAGAAGGGGAAGCATTTGGAACAAAACATATTGCTGGAAAGGGGCGATGTGGTTCTGGTTCCTTAAGGGATCCCCA
>JAUWQK010000225.1 GCA_030611115.1 Deltaproteobacteria bacterium | reverse complement strand
TATCAAAAAAGAGCATGAAACAAAAGGCTTTGGAGGGCGATTCGGCGCCGGACTTCCCCGTATCAGCGATGGTTCTTTTTTGTTTTTGCAGCATATGATCTTCAAGATGAAACCGTCCAACAACGGTACCCGGCTCGGCATCGTCTTTAATGGTTCGCCTCTTTTTTCCGGTGGCGCCGGCAGCGGAGAGAGTGAAATCCGAAAATGGATCATTGAAAATGATATGCTGGAAGCCATCATCGCCATGCCGGATCAGCTTTTTTACAATACCGGCATATTTACTTATATCTGGATTTTAACAAACCGGAAACCCCCTGAACGTAAAGGGAAGATCCAGGTGGTTAATGCTGTTTCATTCTTTGAAAAAATGAGCCGGAGCCTGGGTAATAAAAGAAATGAGATCAGTGATAACCAGATCAATGAGATAACCGGAATTTATGGAGATTTCGAGGAAGGCGACTTTTGCAAAATTTTTGACAATGAAGATTTTGGTTACAACCGGATTACCGTTGAACGGCCTTTGAGGCTCAACTTCCAGACTTCAAAAGAAAGGCTAACCCTGCTTGAAAATGAAAAGACCTTTCTAAACCTTCCCAGACCGAAAAAAAAGGGTAAAGCAGGCTTGCAACAAAAGGAAGAAGGGGAAAAACTGCAACAAAAGATTCTTGATATGCTCAAGAGCATGGATGGCTCTGTAATTTATAAAAACAGAGAGAATTTTGAAAAAGCTCTCAAAGAGCATTGCAAAAAATATGGATTGTCTTTACCTGCCACGATACAAAAAGCTGTTTTAAAAGCTCTGTCCGAACAGGATGAAACAGCGGATATTTGTCTGGATAAAAAAGGAAATTTCGAGCCTGATACAGCACTGCGCGATAATGAAAATGTGCCTTTAAAGGAAGATATCAGGGAATATTTTGATCGGGAAGTCTTGCCCCATGTGCCGGACGCCTGGATTGATGAGAGCAAAACAGTAAAAGGATATGAAATCAATATTACGAAATATTTCTACAAATACAAGCCGTTAAGGAGTCTTGAAGAAATCCGGACGGAGATTCTTGAACTTGAATTGCAAACTCAGGGTTTGATGAATGAGGTTGTAGAAATATGAAAAAGAAAACGGCAAAACGGGCTGTAAAAACAGACAATAAACCCATTTCCGGCAATCTTATTGGTGATATCCGCAGTCTTATTGAAACAGCCCGACATAATGTTGCGGTTACGGTTAACGCCGGTTTGACCATTCTTTACTGGCAGATTGGCAACCGTATTTGCCAGAATATTTTGAAACAAAAACGGGGAGAGTATGGAAAAGAGATCGTTGCTACACTGTCGCAAGAATTAGCCGATGATTATGGCAATAATTTTAATGAAAAAAATCTTCGCAGGATGATTCAATTTGCCGAAGTTTTTTCAGATAAAAAGATTGTCGTATCACTGATACGACAATTGAGTTGGACCCATTTTATTGCCCTTATCCCTCTTAAAAATGATCTCCAGCGTGACTTCTACGCCGAAATGTGCCGGATGGAACGGTGGAGCGTTCGGACATTGCGGAAAAAAATTGATGGAATGCTTTATGAGCGCACCGCCATATCCAAGAAGCCTGAAGAATTGGTAAAGAAGGAGCTGTCCGCCTTGCGAGAGGAGGACAGGCTGACACCTGACCTGGTCTTTAGAGATCCTTATTTCCTCGACTTTCTGGGACTAAAAGATACTTACAGCGAAAAAGATCTTGAAACAGCCATTCTGCGGGAAATGGAGAGCTTTATTCTGGAGCTTGGAGTCAGCTTTTCATTTGTTGCCCGCCAAAAGAGGATCACTGTTGATAGTGATGATTATTATCTTGATCTGCTCTTTTTCCACCGCAAACTCAAACGGCTCATTGCTATTGAATTAAAACTCGGCAAATTCAAAGCAGCTTACAAAGGCCAGATGGAACTCTATCTGCGCTGGCTGGAAAAGTATGAAAAGGAACCCGACGAAGAAACGCCCCTGGGATTAATTCTTTGTGCCGGAAAAACCAGCGAGCAGATAGAGCTGTTACAATTAGATAAAAGCGGCATTAAGGTAGCAGAATATATGACCGAACTGCCGAAACGTAAACTGCTGGAGCAAAAGCTTCACAAAGCAGTTGAACTGGCGCGGAAAAGGCTGGAGGCTGGTGTGTAAACAATGAAGCCGTATCCGAAATATAAGGATTCAGGGGTGGAGTGGATTGGGAAGGTGCCGGAGGGGTGGGAAGTAAAAAAAATCAAACACTCCACATATGTTAAGGGCAGAGTTGGATGGCACGGTTTAAATAGTAATAATTTTATTAATGATGGCCCTTTTTTAGTGACGGGAACTGATTTTTCAAACGGAAAAATTAACTGGGAAACTTGTTATCATGTTTCAATGGAGAATTATAAAAAAGATTCATATATTCAGCTTGCCGAGAATGATTTGTTAATTACTAAGGATGGTAGCATAGGCAAAGTGGCTATTGTAAAAGGTTTGGGAGGGCAGGCAACGTTGAATAGCGGAGTTTTTGTCACAAGACCTTTAAATCATCAATACATTACAACATATTTATATTGGATACTTAACTCATCAGTATTTTCATGTTTTATTGACTATAATAAAACTGGTTCTACGGTTTTACATTTATATCAAGATACATTCGAAAACTTCTCATTTTCTATTCCTCCTATACAGGAGCAAAAAACAGTTTGCTATTACCTCGACCGCAAAACCACCCAAATCGACGACCTCATCTCAAAAAAGCAAAAACTCATTGAACTGCTGAAGGAGGAGCGCGCTGCAACAATCAATCAGGCGGTAACA
>JAUWQK010000156.1 GCA_030611115.1 Deltaproteobacteria bacterium | reverse complement strand
CTGCACATCCGAATTAACAACTGCCTTTACAATCTGAATAAACTCCTCTCTTTCCTCCCTGTCACCAAATATAAACAGCTCCTCAAACTGATCAAATATCAAATAGATAGGCTTAAAATGATCCAGGTATATGGATTTAAGTGCTTTGACAATTTGACCTGGTGGTAAATCTTTTTTTGCAGACTGTGGACTGTGGACTGCCGACTTTAAATCGCTTAACGCAACTTTCCCCAATTCCCTCCACAGACTATCAACCACATTCCTCCCCCTCCTCACACTCACCGGCAGCCAGTCGCTATCCTCAAACTTATTCGCCAGTCCGCAGTTGATAAGGGAGGTTTTGCCGGTCCCGGAGATACCGTAAACCAAAAGCATCTTGCTTTCAAAAACCTTCTGGTACATCTCCTCAATCTCCCGGTCACGGCCGAAGAATATGTCGCGGTCATCCTTGGTATAGCTATCCAGAAATTTAAAGGGACTCTGAAGCATTTTAATTGTGTTAAATGTTTCAAACTAAGCCTCAACCGAAGCTTTGGAAGGTGCAATTGCAGAAAGCAGTTCCTTAAATTCTTCTACCAATATCCCATAATTACTCAATGTCCTTAAATCACATTTTTCAGTCACCTCGGTTCCCAGGTAAAACAGGCGGTCGTTCATGAATTTGGTGTACATGAATATATCCTTCTTGATACCAAATTTCTCCTTTGTGTCCAGTACTTCGCAATTAGTATCAATGATAAGGGGAGAGAGGTTTAGATACTCCTCGATAGTTTTAATACCTTTCATTAACAGGACAGAGTTGCTTTCAGAGAATTTCTCCTCATCAATTTCCTTTGCAGTAAAATCTGAATCCGAAGCGTTTAGAAGATCAATTACATGAAGGAACCTTGCATCCCGGTTTTTGGGTTTCTTTACCTTTATCTCCCTTACCGAAACAAGCTTGTATTTAGCCAGGAAAGCAATGGTCTGTAGGATGAAGGTAAGTTTCTCTTCATATTCTACACAACGCTTCTCTATCTCCTCCTGTGTCAGGTTAATCTGGTAATGACCTATCTCATTACGTTCAGGAACCCAGAAATCCAGAGCTGCATAGAATTTCTTACTAAAATTCTCACCCATTTCCGGCATAAACCACCCGATTTTGTTATCCTGATAAAGGTTCCCAACCGCCCGGATTAACCAGGTAAAGTTTCCCAGGCTAAGGACGCAAAATCTGGATTCAAAATCTTTTGACAGGTTATCCGGTATAGTTGCTACACCTTTTAGCTTATCTCTCCAAAGCTGTGATAGCATAACAAAACAGATAAACTGCATTGACCGTTCAATGGTTTTGAATATCTGGTCTAAACGAAGCCGGTCGAGCTGTCGCATGGAGCCGGAAAAGAGTCTTCTTAATTCAACACCAACAGGCCAGGGGAAATTCTTAATGATCTGGTCTCCGAGAATACGGTAATCAATTTCTTCATCCTCTTCATCTTCATCTACGATAAGGTATTTTGATAATGATGATTTGTATTTTACCATTTCGGCAAATACACTGCGAATTAGATTTTCGTTGATTTGTGCCATAACAAAAGATATTTATGTATAGTTTCAAATAAATTTCTTTGATCATAAAAGAAAGAACCAGTACTAAATAAATCCTACAACCCAATCTTCTCTTTAATATCTTTTGGCAAAGCATCCTTGTGTACCAAAAACGCAATTGTATGTAATCTCACAAAAGCTTCTGACATGTACAGATATCCGCCAAAATCATTACTCTCCGGTCCCCCGGAATTTTTTGTCAGGAAATAAAGAGTACCGTTCTTGTCTTTTGCCATCCCTGTAAGATGCATCAGGTGATCGTCGGTAACAGTAAAATTACCAAATGCTTCCTGCCGCATTTCCTGAGTTATCTTTTTCTCTTTCCCTGGTTTTACAAAAACCGAATCTTTTACCTCGTCACTCATATCCTCCCAATCGGTTTCAGGAACTAAAGCAACACCATCTTTGTGTGAAAAACCCTTATCACTCACATCACCATCCCAGGCAATGGAATAACCTGCTTTAATGGCATTTATCATCACCTTAATAAAGTCGTCAACAGGCAGGTTATAGTACACATCATACGACCAGTTGTCAGGCACTTCAAGCACAAAGTTCTCATAATAGGGCTGATGGCTGTACGAGGTAAGCTCAATATAATCATCAGGGTTTATTCCCAGATTTTTTGCAAAAGATTCAGGGGTATAAGTCTTTCCCTCGTATGTAAAAGAAGCCGGTGCTTCACCAAGATAAGCATCAAGAACCGCGCAATATGCATTATTCCAAACCGGTGTGGGTTTCCGGCTTTTTATTACACCATCCAGCATTCCTTTTAGAACAGTGCTTTGTTCGCTATGATTATGTTTTTCCTGTCCATATACCTTCCCTGAATAAACGCTTTCCGGAACTATACCGTTTTCTGCTATCTCATTCAGTACGTCATGCGCCTGGCCTCCCTGGCTAAAATTCGTTTTACCATGGAACCTTACATAATTCAATGCTTTGGTCTTATATGCATTTCTGATAAAAAACATCTCCGACAGATCAAACTCCCCTTTACCCATCCTTATCAATTCAGTCTCAAGAAATGATGTTGTTGCATAGCACCAACATGTACCTGTACGATCCTGGCTTTTTACGCCGGTGGTTTTAAGAGTTTTAATTTCTTTAAAATCAAAGTTCTCTTTTTCGATCTTTTGCGCTGATACAAACGGTATCAACAAGGCAAGCAAAATAATTGAAGTTAGGTTTTTCATTTTTATTTTTTTTTATTTGATCGAATATATGTTAATGTATTGGTATTTCAAAATAATTCGTTGAAAGATTATACAGCAAAATAAGGTTTTCGTGTTTCCCATTTCCCCCTGGTAAAGTCAGGGAATTCCACCGGTCTGTTTTTTTCAATTGAAATACCCGAAAGAGCCACAACAGCACTCATTGCAACCGAATCATAAACATCAATAGGAGTTTGAGTTCCATTCCTGACCGCCTCAACAAATAAAGTGAGTTCGAGGCCATCCACGCCTCCATGTCCATCTATCGTATTAACTCCTTTTTTCCACCATTTATGGAGGTGTTTTTCTTCATAAGGTTTAAAAGGCTCCCACTGGTGATATTGTGGACTGGTTCCGGTTAAATAAATCGCATTCCGTTGTTCGTTGTATATGCCCAGCGTGCCCTGGATTGTCCAACGGTTGTCGTAGGGCCGGGGCAATTGCATATCATAGTTAACTATAATTGTTTTCCCGTTTTTTGTTTTAAGGGTGGAAGTAACTATATCCCCTTGTTTATATTCTAATTTGGCATTCGGATGATCTTCACCAAATTTTCGCTTAAGGTAGGCATTAATTCCCCGGGATGCAGTAGCTGCTGAATAAATTTCAGTAATTACGTCCCCGCAATTGATATCCATCCAGCTTAAGACAGGTCCTAAGGAATGTGTGGGGTATTGATCGCGGTTATAATTCAGAAGGTATTTTGCAGCCCATCGTTGATGACCATCCTCGCTGTCGAAGAACCAATGATCAATGCAATCATGAGAATGGGCACAATGGCAATGAACAATCTCCCCGAACAACCCCTGTCGTATCATGTTCAGAATGGCAAGATTATCTCTTCTAAAACTCCAGTTCTCCAACATCATACATGGAACACCGGTTTCTTCTGAGGTATTCACAAGACTCCAGCATTCATCCAGTGAAAGGGCTATGGGGACCTCCACTCCGGGATAAATTCCGCGTTTCATGGCATAAAGAGCCATTGGAGCATGCCATTCCCAGTAGGTGGCAATAATTACAGCATCCAGATCGTCCCTGTCCATTAGCTGTTGAAAGCTATATTCATCTTTAAAGTATCTATCCGGTTCTTTTTTCCCGGCATCAACACAGATTTTACAGGCATTATCCAGATTTTCCTTATTGATATCGCAAAGCGCCGGAATTTCAACTCCTTCCATTGCCAGTAAATTTTTCATCAGCCCTGTACCTCTGTTACCTGTTCCAACAACCGCTACTTTAACAGTCTTTTTTCCGGTATTCGGGTTAAAAGCAAACGAGGTTCCGCTTAAGGTTAATCCAAGGGATGTGACTGCCGTGGTTTTGACAAAATCACGGCGGGAAAATAATTCTTTTTTCATTTTAATATGATTTTGAATATTGTTTTAATAATTAATTTGTGAAGCTATGTTTTTGTCTTTCTCGTTTTATTAAATACAAAATAAAGATAGATTTTTTCCCTGTATTCTTTTACTTATTGTTAAAAACCTGCAACTCCTCCTGAAATAATAAATTTCAT
>JAUWQK010000234.1 GCA_030611115.1 Deltaproteobacteria bacterium | reverse complement strand
TCTTGCAGGGACGATTTCATCTTTTCACAAAAAGGGGATATCAATAACAACGCAGATAATAGAAGATATCCGTCTGGAGACCATTGAAAATGATTCTGAGAATCCTTTTTCAGGCCAGGAGGTTTATTTCTTTTCAAGACTCAGCAGCGTTGAGGATATGCCGGTTCTAATAGAGGATATTTATCTGCATGCAACTTTATTTTCAGGTATAGAGCAATTTAATCTTCAGGGCCGGTCCCTTTCACAGATAGTTGAGGCGCAATATTATATGCGTCCGACAGGCGGGAAACAAAACTTTAGAATCGGGTATTTAACCGGAGAAAAAGCAGAAAACCTGGATATCTCTTCAGACATACCCATACTTGCGGTAAAACGGTTTCTACACTTTGAGCAGGCAAAAAACGCAATATATTCGGAACTTTTTTGTCGAACCGACCGGTTTGTATTTGCTCAGACAATAGGAGGAATATCAGATGATTAATCGAGGCTACTATGACGGATTCGGGGGGGCTTTTCTTCCTGAAATCCTTGTTGCAACCTTTGATGATCTCGAAGATAAGTTTATTAAAGCAAAAAACGACCCTTCCTTCTGGAAGGAATATACTGATATTATGTCAACGTATTCCTGCAGGCCGACTCCTGTTACTTTTGCCGAAAACCTTACAGAGCACTTTAAAGGTGCACGTATCTATATAAAGCGTGAGGATCTGAATCATACAGGCGCTCATAAGGCAAATAACGTTATGGGGCAGGGACTTCTGGTAAAGAGAATGGGAAAGACCAGGGTCATTGCAGAGACGGGTGCCGGACAGCATGGCGTGGCAACTGCAACAATGGCTGCGAAATTTGGATTTAAATGCACCATATATATGGGAGAAGTTGATGTTCAGCGGCAGCGTCCCAATGTTTTCTGGATGGATAGACTTGGCGCTGAAGTGATACCGGTTCGAGAAGGAACCCGGATATTGAAGGATGCCATAAATGAAGCTTTCCGCGACTGGGTAAGCAATATGGATACGACTCATTATGTTCTGGGCACTGCCTGCGGGCCGCATCCCTTTCCGGAGATGGTTTCTTATTTTCAGTCAATTATTGGAAAAGAAGCACGAAAACAGATATTGGAAAAAGAGGGCAGACTTCCCTCCCGCATTTATGCCTGCGTGGGAGGCGGCTCTAATGCATTGGGTATATTCAAAGGGTTTTTGGATGATCCTGTAGAGCTGGTAGGTGTTGAGGCCGGAGGACGCGGGCTTGATTCCGGCTTGCACGCAGCCAGACTCTCCTCTAAAGATGCGAGCATAGGAGTTGCCCAGGGATATAAGACATATTTTCTTCAGGACGGCGATGGACAGATGAAAGAGACACACAGTGTGGCAGCAGGCCTGGATTATGTGGGAGTTTCGCCCATTCTGGCACATCTTAAGGAATCCGGCAGGGTAAGATTTGAATCAGCTACCGACCGTGAAGTGATTGATGCAATGTCATTGACTATTAAAAAGGAAGGGCTGATACCTGCCCTGGAGTCAGCGCATGCATTTGTTCAGGCATTCAAGGAAGCGCCAAAAATGTCCAAAGAAGATATTATACTGATCAATCAGTCCGGAAGAGGAGACAAGGACATATTTACGGTTGCAGATGCCTTTGATGACCCGAGATGGAAGGAGTTTATCAAGAAAAAAGCGGAGGAGTATAATGCTTGAGTCATATCTTAAAAGCCGGCTTATAGAAAAGAAAATACTGCTGATGACCCATATTGTTCTCGGATACCCCTCATTTGAGGAGTGTTTTAAAATAATAGAGACAATGGTTGACGCCGGTGTTGATTTGATGGAGCTGCAGATACCTTTTTCCGAACCCATTGCAGACGGTCCGGTAATACTTCATGCAAATCAGAAATCCCTGGCAGAGGGCAGTACAGTAAAGAAATGTCTGGATTTTGCCCAAAATGTGACACAATCATTTGATATTCCATTTCTTTTTATGAGCTATTATAATATACTTTTTAAATACGGGATTGACAGATTTGCTGTTGCAATGGCCGAAATAAATATGAAAGGCGCCATTGTACCGGATCTTCCACCGGAAGAGGGGCAGGATTATCTTAATGCGATGGAAAAATATAATCTTGATCCAATCTTTATTTTTTCTCCTACAACTCCGGATGAACGCATGAATTACCTTGCATCTTTTGGACGGGGTTTTATTTACTGCGTGGCAAGAAAAGGAGTAACAGGCCTGGATACGGACTTTTCCGGGCATTTAGACAAATATCTTGAAAGATGTCGCATGGCAACTCATCTTCCGTTAGCTCTTGGTTTTGGAGTAAAAGATAAAAATGACATAGACTTTTTAAAAGGAAAAACAGATATTGCGGTAATCGGCACCCAGACCATAAGGCTGGTTGAAAAAGAGGGAGTCGGAGCTGTTGGTGAATTTGTAAGGAGCCTCAGGTAATGAGAGACCTTTGCAAAACGCCCCCTTTTGCCCAATTTCGGCGTCAGGCTCAAATTTTAAGCCTCGAAATACTCAATGTATTCCTACGTTTAAAATTTTCGCCTTCCTTGAACTTGAATCCCGCTTGTAGCGGGAAGCATTTTCCAAAGGTCTCATTATTTTTAGCCAGCCGCTGTGTCGATTGTATGCTTGACATTGTACCTGA
>JAUWQK010000135.1 GCA_030611115.1 Deltaproteobacteria bacterium | reverse complement strand
TTATCGATTTTTTTGGCAGATGTAGAAGGTTCTGAAAACACGTCAACCTTTGTTTTTGATGATCCCATTTCATCACTTGATCAAGATTATGAAGAGGCAACAGCAAAACGTTTAGTTGAGTTGTCCAAAAAAAGACAGGTGCTTGTCTTCACACATCGGCTCTCTATGATTGCATCGATTGAAAATCATGCAAACAAACTAGGATTTGAACCAAATGTTATTGGTTTAGAGGCTGAACCATGGGGCACAGGTGAACCTCGTGAAGCACCGCTTCCAGCACAAAAACCGAAAAATGCGATCAATACTCTAATTGATAGGGTTGCAAGAGCAAGAAAAATTCTCAACGATGTTGGCAAAACGGAATATGAAATACAGGCAAAATCAATATGTAGTGATTTTCGTATAACTATAGAACGTTTAGTAGAACTCGAACTTCTTGCAGATGTTGTCCAAAGATTTAGAAGAGATGTGCACACAAAAAATAAATTAGTGAAGGTGTCCAAGATAACACATAATGACTGTTCATATATTGATAACTTAATGGAAAAATATTCAGCATTTGAACATTCGCAACCAAAAGAGGCCCCGATTTCATTACCTACTCCAGAAACTCTTGAAACAGATTTGGTAAACTTAAAGGATTGGCTTGACAAATTTTCACAACGGCAACATTGAATAACTACTGATATTTTAATTTGTCATAAATAAGTAGAGATTTGAGAGGAAAATGAGCCCAGCAGATATTGTACAAAAATTATGGAATTATTGTAACGTCCTGCGTGATGACGGGATGAGTTATGGCGATTATGTGGAACAGCTAACTTATCTGCTGTTTCTTAAGATGGCAGATGAGCGGAGCAACCTGCCTGCCTTTGGCGCAGGTAAAAAGCCTGAGGCGAAGAAAAAAAGTATTGTGCCAAAAGAATACGATTGGAAATCTCTATTGAAAAGAGACGGGGATGAGCTGTTTGATCATTACCGGCGTGTTCTCGAAAATCTGGGAAAAGGAAAAGGTTTGCTTGGGCTGATCTTCATGAAATCCCAGAACAAATTTCAGGATCCGGCCAAACTTCGGCGGCTGATAGTTGATCTCATTGACAATGAAAACTGGTCTGTGATGAGTGCGGATGTCAAGGGTGATGCTTATGAAGGACTTTTGGAGAAAAACGCACAAGATACAAAATCCGGTGCCGGCCAGTATTTTACACCCCGCTCCCTGATCCGGGCCATGGTTGATGTGATTGACCCTAAGCCCGGCGATACCATATGCGATCCTGCCTCCGGTACCGGTGGTTTTATCCTTGCTGCCCATGATTACATAGTTGGTCAAAACAAAAACATGACCAAGGCAGAAAAGAAGAATCTTAAAGAAAAAACATTCAAAGGCTGGGAGCTGGTTCAAAGCACTGCCCGGTTGTGTGCTATGAATTTAATGCTACATGGCATCGGTAGTGATTCACCTGCGCGAAATGAAAAGAGGCAGGCAGGTGAGGATCTTCCAATACTGGTATCGGATTCCCTTGCAGCAGATCCCGGTACCAGGTTTAATATAGTCCTTACCAATCCTCCATTTGGCAAAAAAAGTAGCACAACCATAGTCAACGGCAAAGGCCAGATCTCCAAACAAAAAGATACCATTGAACGTGAAGACTTCTGGTCAACAACTTCCAACAAACAGCTCAACTTTGTCCAGCATGTAAAAACCCTGTTGAAACAAAACGGCCGTGCAGCCATTGTTGTACCTGACAATGTTCTTTTTGAAGGCGGAGCTGGAGAAAATATCCGAAGAAAACTGCTCCATGAATGCGATGTACATACACTTCTGCGGCTTCCAACCGGCCTATTCTATGCCCAGGGCGTAAAAGCAAACGTCATCTTTTTCGACCGCAAACCAGCCTCTGAAAAACCCTGGACAAAAAAGCTCTGGATATACGACCTTCGCACAAACATGCACTTTACACTCAAAACAAATCCATTGAAACGTAAAGACCTTGATGAATTTGTAAAATGTTATAATCCAAAAAACAGAAACAAACGCAAACCCACATGGACCGATAAGAAACCAGACGGCCGCTGGCGCGCATTCGAATACGATGAACTCATAAACCGAGACAAAGCCAGCCTCGACATCTTCTGGCTCAAAGACGAAAGCCTCGAAGACTCCGAAAACCTTCCCGATCCAGGCATTCTTGCCCAGAATATCGTCGAAGACTTGGAAGCCGCCCTTGAACAGTTCCGACAGATAGCTGAGGATTTGGGTGAGGAAGACTTATTGGAGGCTTGAATGGGCAAAAGACATGAGTGTCAGGCCTACACAGTTGACAAATATGAGCCGGGGGCCAAATCTGCCGCCGACTCTTGACCCTCGGTTGATCTGGCCTGGAAAATTAAAGTGGTCTTGCATTGGCTCAGGTTTCCAAAGATTATGATTAACATGAAAAGGAATTTGGACCCGATTATGCGTCTATTGCGGATATTAATTTCAAAACAAAATACCGTGCAAATTGCTACTGCAATACAGTACAATATGAAGTTTGTTCGGACCCTGTAGATGCGAAAATATGTCATTGTTTAGCATGCCAAAAACTTCATGGCGCACCTATGCAGTGGGCCGCCATATTTCACAAACATGATGTCAGAATAACGAAAGGTATTGATCACCTACACTTTTACAACAATGAACTCAATAAGCATGAGAGGATCCTTCCTTGTAAAGTCAGTTGTGCCTTGTGTGGAACCCCCATCGCTGATGAAGGACGTAATATGTGGCTTGCGTTGCCAGCACTCTTTGATTTTGGGCATGTGCCAAGAGTTCCAACGAAATTCCTACCAACTTGCCATATCTTTTATAGTATGCGGGCTATCGATATGAACGATGATTTGCCTAAATGGTCAGGTCACAAAAATAATTCAGAACGTCTGTGAGGGGGTCTGCCTTTGACCCTTGCTCTGTTTTTTGTTAGGCTGGACGAAGATCCAGAACGTTATGAATTCAATAGGGGATGACCTGGACATTATTATGACTTCCTCAATATCAACCTTGTCTCAATTTGATCTTGGAAAGGGTGTGCTACATTCTTATAACCACATCTGATCTAGAAAAGCCAAGAAATGAAAAAGAATAGAACTATCATGATCAGAAGGATATTGCTTGCTGCTGTCATCTTTTCCGGATTATGTGCGTCATATTCCAATGCATATTCTGCAGAAACCATCAGGGTTTTATCATGGGAAGGTTATGTTTTGCCGGAAGATGTAAAAGCAATTAACAAGATTTTAAAAAAAGAAGGCTATCTTTACAAGGTTGAAGTGATTTCCCCATATGCAGCAGGGGCCGAGCAGATGTTCAGGTCAATCAGGGAAGAGAAATGTGATATCATGTTTCTGACGATCTTTTTTATAAAGATGCAAGGACAAAAAACTTCAAAACTTCTCCAGCCGATCAACCCAAATTCACCGAGGTTAACAAACTATAGGTACCTGCTACCGGGACTAAGAGATATCCCGATGGGGCTTGATGGGAACCATAGGCCGCTGTACATCCCCTGGGGCGGTGGGACATACGGCTTTTACGCCGATACTAAGAGAGTGAGACCATCTGAAATCCCCAGATCGGTGAATGACCTTTGGGATCGGAAATGGAAAGGCAAGATCTCCCTGAATATTACTCAGCCCTGGTACAACATCGGCTTGGTGTTGATGTCTCTGGGCAAGAACCCTTTCTATATAAATCAATTGCTCCTCTCAGGAAAGAGAAGGGAAGCTATCAGTCTGTGTGATTCCGAGGGTGAAATTCAAAGGAAGACCAACGAATTCTATAGGCAAGCAGGACATTTCTGGAAAAATACCCCCGAATTCAGGGAGGAACTGATGATAGTCTCCAGTTGGGGACCGGAAATCATGGGAGAAAATGATAGAGGGGCTGGATGGAAGTTTATAGAATTCAGGGAAGGGAACATGCTCTGGTTGGATACCATTAATTTCCGGAAAGGCTTGCCGGAGAGAAAGCTCGAAGCTGCCGAAATATTTGCCAATTACTTTATCGGGAGGAAAGTCCAGACCAGGGTAGCCAGGAGTTTGGCCATGGTAGCAGTTTCCTCGCTCGCGGAGTCAAACCCTATGATTGAGGCAAATCCGAAGTTTTTTCTCCAAGACATGTTTGTCCCTCCTTATACCAAAATTGCCGATAATATGATGCAAAGGGTCTCAGATAGGGCTTTGAAAGCTGCCGGGGCAAGATGACCGAATAGCAAGGAATGAAAAGAATGATATAACCAAATGAAGGGAGTTGCTGATGTCCCTCGTGAGCAGCGGCACGCTGGTAACAAAGTAAGTTTACTACGTGCTGAGTGAGACGGGGGACGTCGGAGGCAGGGGGTATATATTCCTCTCCGCCCATTTCAATTGATCCGAGAAGGGGTCAATTCTGTCGCTGACTCTTAACCCTTGGTTGATCTGGCCTGGAAAATTAAAGTGGTCTTGCATTGGCTCAGGTTTTCAAAGATTATGATTAACATGAAAAAGGAATTTGGACCCGATTATGCGTCTATTGCGGATGTTAATTTCAAAACAAAATACCGTGCAAATTGCTATTGCAATACAGAATTTAGGGGTGAGGTCTGCTTTTCACTGTTGACCCGGGAAAACTAAGAGTCAAAACGGTGAACCATCTTTAACAAAAAGACATCAAGGATA
>JAUWQK010000111.1 GCA_030611115.1 Deltaproteobacteria bacterium | reverse complement strand
TCTTGCCCCTTATGCCGACACAATTATGCTTACCCGTGGGATTCTGAGAAGCATTCTGCCTCCTTCGTTTACAAAATCCATTGTTCTAAGGGTTTCAGGCGGAACCAGCATTTTGAAAGAACTATCCAATGAGGCAATTGCTGTTGGTATAGAGGAATCGATACGTCTTAATGTCTGTGCAATGGCTGTCCAGGTATTCATAGGCGGTGAGTATGAAAAAGAGTCAATCATAAATATGACTCGTATGGTTGATATGGGGACGCGCTATGGGATTCCGACGCTGGCGGTTACGGCCGTGGGCAGGGATATGAACCGTGATGTCCGCTATTTCAGGCTTGCAACAAGAATTTGTGCTGAACTTGGTGCGCATTACATTAAGACATATTATATTGAAGATGGTTTTGAAACCGTCACATCTTCCTGCCCTGTCCCCATTGTAATGGCGGGAGGCAAGAAGATTCCTGAGCTGGATGCCCTTACAATGGCTTACAGGGCGATTCAGGAAGGAGCGAGCGGCGTAGATATGGGGAGAAACATATTTCAGTCTGAATCACCAATCGCAATGATACAGGCTGTTGGGGCAGTAGTTCACGATAATGAGACGCCGGAAAAAGCTTTTGAGCTTTATAATACATTAAAAAATCGGAACACTTCAGCTCTTTGAAAAATAATTTTCAAAGAGCTGACGCGCTACTTTTTTGTAATTTTATAACGCCTCAATAATTACTTTCTGCGTGCTCACAAGCGATTCTCCCACAAAGCGCACAAAAGGTTCCAGATCTCCTTTATCCGCTTTGGCAAGTGTGTTCAGATAAAGCCTGCGCTTTTCGTTTCTGATAACCGCAGGCGGCAACCTTTTTTTTACGAAAATCAGATTCATAAGCAGCCGGGCTCCCCTGCCGTTACCATCATCAAACGGATGAATTTTTACCAGGTTATAATGGGCAACTGCTCCTGTTATCAGCCCATGCTTTTTGTCAATATTCTCATTTATCCACGAAATCAGTTTTTCCATTTCTGTCGTTACATGCATGGGATCAGTATATTCGTGAATTGTGCCGTCAAACTGAATAACCGTGTTGGGAGTTTTTTTATAATGTCCGGGCGTGGCTTTCTTTTTTGTATGCTCAATCCCTTTCAGCAGCAGGGCATTGATCTCTTTAATCAGCCCCTCTGTAATCGAACGTTCATCACTGATTACATCATACAGAAAATCAATCGCATCAATATGATTGCGTGCATCCAGGAAATCCTTTAAAGGTTTTCCTTCTACAGTTAGCCCTTCTCTCAAAAAAAAGATGGTTTCACCCAATGTCAGCGTGCTGCCCTCAATTGCATTGGAGTTATAAGTCCATTCCATTTTCAGTTTTTCCATAACCGTTTCCCGGCGTTCCGGTCGCAAAGACTTCTTTTCGTCAATCCTGACTTGCAGGTTATTAATCTCCTGGGTCAGCAATTCAAGTTCTTCTGTTTTTTTTACAGTGTAATATTGTGACATGCCGTTTTCTTCCCCCCGTAAACAATTCATCAATGCTTGACATCCGCCATATCAATATCCAAATCTTTTAGCCGAATTTCACCGGTCTGCCGACTTCCTTTAAGGATATAAGAGTTGCTTTTTCATCATTCATATAGAATTATATCATCAAATCTACCATTTATAAGATTTTTATTATATTAACAATTAAATTTTGAATAATCAGAAATTTACAAACTCGCAACCCTTTAGTCCTTTGAAAAAATTCTGACGGGATAACAGGATAAACAAGCTTGGGCTAAGTCTCACTTTACTTTTTTAATCCTGAATATCCTATTAATCCTGGTCAAAAAATAATATTTAAAAGCGATAAAATGCAGAAAGACGACAAGAAAGCAATATTCGGGTGGAGCATGTATGACTGGGCCAATTCGGCTTTTGCCACCACAGTTATGGCCGGCTTTTTCCCGATTTTTTTTAAGCAATACTGGAGTGCGGGTGTTGATGCCACGGTGAGTACAGCAAGATTGGGGATGGCAAATTCGATTGGCTGTATCTTTGTAGCTCTATTTGCACCAATACTTGGAGCTATTGCCGACAAGGGAACATCAAAGAAGAAGTTTCTAATGTTTTTTGCCTATATGGGCGTGGTTATGACTTCGTCCCTGTATCTGGTTTCAAAAGGCAACTGGCCGATAGCCGTTGTTTTGTATGTTTTTGCAACTATCGGATTTTCGGGAGGAAACATTTTCTATGATTCATTAATAACCGGTGTTGCCTCAAAAAAGAAAATGGATTTTGTTTCTGCGTTGGGATTTTCGCTGGGATATCTGGGCGGAGGTCTTCTTTTTGCTTTAAATGTATGGATGACCCTCAGGCCCGAAACATTTGGATTTGCTGATGCCGGAGAAGCTGTGAAATTTTCGTTCCTCTGTGTTGGTGCCTGGTGGGCGTTTTTCTCTATACCGATCTTTATTTTTGTGAAAGAACCTGTGAGCAGAGATGCGGTATCCGGCGTTCATATGGTGAAAGCGGGCTTTGTCCAGTTAAAAGAGACTTTTCATCAGGCCCGTCGCCTGAAGCCCATATTTATGTTTCTTATGGCTTACTGGCTTTATATGGACGGGGTGGACACAATAGTACGTATGGCAGTAGATTATGGAATTTCAATCGGCTTTGAATCAAATGATTTAATCGTTGCATTGCTTATCACACAATTTGTCGGCTTCCCTTCCGCTATAGGATTTGGTTATCTTGGCGGCAAAATAGGCGCCAGGCGCTCAATCTTTATAGCAATTGGAGTTTATCTCTTTGTTTCCATATGGGCAGGTTTTATACAAAATAAGATTGAATTCTATATTCTTGCCATTATTATTGGTATGGTACAGGGCGGCATACAGGCATTAAGCCGCTCTTATTATGCCAAAATAATTCCTGTGGACAAATCAGCCGAGTACTTCGGCTTCTATAATATGCTTGGAAAATTCGCTGCGGTAATCGGCCCTGTTTTCATGGGATTAATCGGCCTTATGGTCAGACATATGGGATACAGCAGTGATATTTCATCAAGAGTCAGTATTATGTCTATTTCGCTATTCTTTATTGCAGGCGGAACTTTATTATATTTTGTAGATGAAGAAAGAGGATAATGAAGAAATATAGTCTATTGAATAAGTTGCTGGGACTGTTAGCTAAAACTCTGCTCAGGCTTCGTTACAGTATCAAAATAAAAGGGCTGGATGATATAAAATCAAGGGGAAAAAGCGGCATTCTCTTTTTGCCGAATCATCCTGCATTGATAGATCCTGCCATCATAATTTCTATTTTGCACAAGGATTTTTTCCCGCAGTCACTTGCTGTTGAATTCCGGCTGACTAATCCTCTGATTGCATGGATAAGCAAACGCTTTGGAGCAAGGTTGATCCCTGATATGCATAGAACAGGACGTACTGCTTCCGCAGTTATTAAAGAAGTGCTTTCAGAAACTATTGAACATATTCGAAGCAATGGAAATTTCTTGCTCTACCCTGCGGGCCGCCTCAAAAGGAGTTGCCTGGAAGAAATCCGGGCAACCAGCGCAGTTAAGCTAATTCTGGAACAGGTTCCAGATGTCCGTGTGGTTCTGGTACGTCAGAATGGCCTATGGGGAAGCAGCTTTAGCTGGGCTTCAGGCAAGAATCCGGATCTTGCGTTTAACCTTAAGCAAGGCCTGAAGTATCTTTTTCTTAACGGCTTATTTTTCATGCCGCGAAGGCCGGTACAGATTGAGTTTGTCGAACCAAAAAACTTTCCCCGCACAGCAGACCGGATTACCGTGAACCGTTTTCTGGAGGATTTTTACAATGCCGATGCTTCCCGAAATACCTATGTCCCATATCTTTTCTATGAGAAGGGTGGTATTAGAATGCGCCCTGAGCCGGAGTATGTAAAGATTGATTGGAAGAAATATACTGTACCTGAAACCACACAGAAACTGGTCATTGAATTTTTAAGGCAACTTACAGGACAGGCAGATATAAAAAAAGACCATCATCTGGCGTATGACCTTGGGCTGGACAGTCTTGCCATTGCAGAAGTGATTGCATGGCTGGAAAAGGAATTCGGGTTTTCTCAGGTGGATACTGATTCATTGAATACTGTCCGGGATGTAATGCGGGCTGCAATGGGCAAAGGAGTGGCATCTGATAATGTGCCATTGAAACCTGCGAGTCAGAGGTGGCTTAGACAACCTTCTTCAAACACTCAGTTAACCGTAGCCGAAGGAAACACAATAACTGAGGTTTTTTTGAATCAGGCGAGGCGGAATCCTTCCAAACTTATCATCGCAGATCAGGTAAGCGGCGAAAAGACATATCGCGATATTATTGTTGCAATTATGGTGCTTAAGCCCCTGATAAAGGCTTTACCAGGCAGTCATATAGGGATTATGCTGCCGGCATCGGCAGGAGCTGCAATAGTTTATCTGGCCACCCTTTTTGCCGGCAAGATACCGGTTATGGTGAACTGGACGGTCGGTCCTCGCAATATGGTACATTCGCTGAATCTTATTGGTGTAAATAATGTATTGACCGCTAATGTACTTGTTAACAGGCTTTCAAAGCAGGGAATAAACCTGGAGCAATTGAGTGACAGTTTTGTATTTCTTGAAGATCTTCGCAAAAAAATTTCGTATAAATCCAAAATATCAGCCTATTTAAGAAGCTGGCTAACCTGGTCGTCGTTAAAACATCCAAAAATGAACGATACCGCTGTGATTCTGTTTACCAGTGGCTCAGAGGGTCTGCCTAAAGCAGTACCGCTTTCGCACAGTAATATAATGACAAATATCAGGGATATCCCTTCAATGGCAACAGTTTGGGAGAAGGATGTTTTGGTTGGCATCCTGCCTCCATTCCATTCATTCGGCATTACAGCAACAATTGTACTTCCTTTATCTATGGGTATTCGTACAGTATATAATCCCAATCCTACCGAGGCATCTACTATCGCGCGTTTGATAGAGGAATACAGAGTATCGCTAATGGTCGGGACTCCCACATTTTTAAATGGCATCGTGAAAGCATCAAACAGCAGACAACTTCAATCCTTACGCTTTGTCATCAGCGGTGCTGAAAAATGTCCGGTCGCAGTGTATGAGTCCATAAATGAACGTCGCCTGAACATAAAACTTCTCGAAGGCTATGGTGTAACTGAATGTTCGCCAATTGTAACTTTCAACATGGAAAATTCGCCAAAACCATATACTATCGGCAGAATAATGCCATCGCTTGAACATGTCATTATTGATGTTGACACCGGCGAAGAAGTCAGCAGGGACAGAGCTGGAGTACTCCTTGTGAGCGGCCCAAGCGTA
>JAUWQK010000165.1 GCA_030611115.1 Deltaproteobacteria bacterium | reverse complement strand
ATAGAACTATACCGCCCTTTTTTATTGAACCGGCTGCTTTCAGAATTAACTCCGGCTGGGGATTAAATGGGTCTATCAACATTTTTCGACCTGTGCGGTTAGCTTTTAGCCATTAGCGGTTAGCTTTCGGATAAAACTGTTTAACATCCTCTTTACCTCATTGACCTGTTGATTAAGTTCTCTAAAATCTCTCATTTCCACCCATTTTCAATGCTAACGGCTAAACGCTAATGGCTAAACGCACAGGTTGCTATTTTTTAATATTTTTTTCAGGCTTGATAATAATTGTTGCCGCCTTTTCGTTATCCAGATATTTTTTGGCAATGGCTGACATATCATCTGCTGTAATTGAGGAATAATCTTTCATTATTGTCCGGCTCCATTCAAGCTTTTGGGGATGCTTTAGAGAGCCTGAAAGAACGGTATTAAGCCAGTATCTATTTTTCCGCAACAGATCTTTTATGCTGGTTATTGTCGGATCAAGTGCTCGCCTGAATTCATCTTCCGGGATTTCTTTTTCAACCAGATCTGAAGCAATTTGCTTTATTTCTTTTATAATCAAATCTGAATCATCAGGATCAATATGGATGAATGCCTGAAAAACTCCATAGCCGGGATAGGCTCTGCCTGGCTGGTTATAGGCTGTGGATGAATAGGCTGCCCCGAGCTTTTCGCGTATCGTCTCGCGAAGTCTGTTTGAAAAAATATCTGCCAGCACGGAAAGGCGGCGGGTTCTACTGATATCCCAGATATCTTCTGATGGATATGCAACTATTACCAGGCCTTTTTGAATTTTTGTGGGTACGATTATCTCAAATAATTGAGCAGCGGGGAATTCGGGCGAACTTGATATTTTCTTTTTTTGAAGACCGGATCTTGAGGGCAGGGCGCCAAGATATTTAGCTGCGGTTTCAATTAGAGAATCTATATCAAAATCGCCCACCACTGAAACCTCGAGTTTATCTTGTTTTAATGGAGTATCTATCCATGACCTGACATGTTCAAGAGTCAAATTCTTCAACAGACCATAAGAAGGAAGACCGAAACGGCTGTCTCCTCCCGCCAGAAACCGCTTGCCTGAAAGAACCATTGCACCGTCGATTGAGCTGGAAAGTTTGCGATATTGTTGCTTGAAGCGTTCCATGGTTAGAGAATACGCTTCCTGCCTGTAAGCCGGATCAACAAGATGAGCATATATGAGCTGAAAGAGCAGAGGGACTTCTTCTGACACAGTTGTGCCTTTGAAGAAAAAAGAATCTTCATCAAAGCCGAAACTGACATTTGTATTTTTACCGGCCATTGCTCTTTTTAGTTCATCTTTTTTAAGGGAACCTAAGCCGCTTTCATTAATCACTTTTTTACTCAGCGCAGCAAGCCCCGCCATATTAGCCGGTTCAGCAGACCTGCCAGAACCAAAAGAAAGATTAACAAGTACTTCATCTGCTTCAAAATCAGTTTGTTTTAAGTTAAGGCGGATACCATTATCAAAATCAATCTGAACAATACCAAGGTCAGGTATTTCTGTTCTGTTAATAATTTTGCCCTTTTTCTCAGGTTCGGCAAGATAAGGAAAAACAGCGGGTTTTATTTCAGAAGGCCTTGATACTTTAACTTTGCTGCTTCTATCAAATACTTCATATATCATATCTTCAGGGGTGTTATTTTCTGCTGTAATTTCCGCATTTCCGGTTACCATTATGAGCCTGTGTTCAGATGACCAGGCATTTTTAAATGCATCATGGACGTTTTTTAAGGTAATGGAATTTATAACAGGAACAAAAAGATTTTTTTTCTGTTCAGGAGATATGGTAACTCTTTCATTGTTAAGGTCATTAATTATCCTGCGGGTCAGCATTCTGCTGTTTCGAGTGGGCATTTTTTTTACAGCTTTGTTCAGCATTGACAAAAAATCTTTTTTTACTATTTCAAGCTCTGATTTTACAAATCCGTATTTTAAAGATTTTCTTAAGGTTTTTTCCAGGAGTGAAAGCGATTTTTCCCAGTTTTCCGGACTGGTTTCCGCAGAGATTTCAGAAAATTCTACCTGATAGAAGCTGATTCCTGCGCTGACGGAAGCTGAAGTAAATGGAGAGCTGGTTTTGCTGACAATTTTATCAAGCCTGTTCTGGACTATCTGGCTCGCAATGTTTTTTACAAGCTGCTTTTTTTGAAAAGCAACAGAATCGGGCTGTATGGTTTTCTTATTTATAACTTCTATTGTTACTGTTGTTTTTCCTGTTTCCTTTTCAAAATGATAGAATGTTTTGATCCCCTTATGTTTTATCTGACCGATATCAGGCCGTGGTTGTATTGATGCTTTTGCATATAATGATGAGAAATTTTCTTCAATGAGCTTTGTCGCCTGTTTTTGATCAAAATCGCCTGCCATAATTAGAATCATATTACCAGGCCTGTACCATGTATCATAATAATCTTTTAAAAGATTATGGTCGGCATTTTTAATAACCTCCTCTTCGCCTATTGGAAATCTTTTAGATATTTTTGTTTCAGGCAATAAGAACTTCATGACTGAAATAAATGTTCTATATGATGCTGAATCTCGGGTTCGTTTTTCAGCCAGAATTACCTTCCGTTCTCTGTCAATCTCAGATCGCAGAAGAAGGGCGCCTTCTGCAAAGTCTTTCATTACGGTAAGTCCATTTTCCAGGCTTTTCTTATCGCCCTCCGGCAACAGCATATCATACACAGTTTCATAAAATCCTGTATGAGCATTTGCATCGTGCCCAAAATGCATGCCTATGGACTGAAAGTATTTTACGAGTTCTCCTGGTTTGAAATGTTTTGAACCGCAAAAAAGCATGTGTTCAAGAAAGTGCGATATGCCCTGTTGCTTGTCGGTTTCATGAATTGAGCCTGTTTGCACATTCAAATGCAAGCTCACCCTGTCCTTTGGATTGGCATTTTTCATTAATACATATCTGAAGCCGTTGGGCAGTTTGCCGAATAATAAGGCGGGGTCAGGCAGAAGATCGCTACTTTCATGAGGCCAATCAGGATGTGAGCTGATGTTGGAATCAGCGGTAGTTACTGCCGATGAATCTATATTGGACGATTTTAAGTGAACACGTTTACTGCCGGACTGGCTGTAATTACAGGCTGAAGAAAATAATAAAATAAATATAATAAGAGCAGAAAGTGAAAGTCTTGCAGCAGATGAGTTTAACAGTTTTTTTAACATAAGCTGAATTCCTTTAAAAACGGTTCAGGGATCAGGGTTTTTTAATGAATTTTATAATGATTGAACTTACATTCCACACCTTTTTTTGCATACACCGCCTAGTTTTTTATTATATGATAACAGTAAGATAAAACAATATTGGTAAAATTAAAAAAATAAGAACTAAGCTATAGACAACCCCTCCGGAATATGGCATATAGTCTAAAAATAGACATGTCATTGAAAGGGAGGGAATATGAGAGCACCGCTTGAAGTTGAAAAAGCAATTGAGAGGAAAAAGATAGCTGCTTATGTTGTCAGCCATCTGCCAATCGTAAAAGCCTACGCTGTTAAGATAGGCCTTGTTGATATTATCAATCAGCTTATTCCCAGCAAGATGGATGTGGAACCAGGGATAATCTTTCTGGGAATGGTTATGGATACACTATCTGGACGAACTCCTTTTTATCGTTTAGATGAATTTTTTCAAGATCAGGACACAGAACTGCTTTTAGGAAAAAGAATCAGTTCTGATAAGTTTTGCGATTATAATGTCGGCCGTGTTCTTGATAAAGCTTATGAGATTGGCTCCATCAAAATATTTACGGCAATTGCTAAAAATGCTGTTGAGATTTTTGATGTCGATACACGCCATGTAAGCTTTGATACGACATCAGTCAGTGTTTTTGGAGATTATGATCTATATTCGGATGAGAATCAAAGTCCAACTTTAACAATAACCTATGGTCATAGCAAGGATCATCGTCCTGATTTAAAACAATTCCTTGTATCAATGCTATGCGTTGACCGCAATGTTCCGATTTTTGGTAAGACAGAAGATGGAAATGGCTCCGACAAAACGATCAACAACGAAATCCTTTCAAGTATTTCAAAACGGATGGCGGTGCATGGTCTGGAACCTGGAGCCTTTATCTATATTGCCGATTCTGCGATGGTAACAAAAAAGAACTTGCTGACCATAGGTGACAGTACCTTATTTATAAGTCGTC
>JAUWQK010000129.1 GCA_030611115.1 Deltaproteobacteria bacterium | reverse complement strand
GCTGATATCCCTGAAATTATCTATGCCCGCATCTTCCGTGAAATCCAGTATTTTTTTAAAATCGATTATTGCCGAACTGTCGATCCCGGGAAGTGACAAGTCTTCCTCAGAAAATCCTCCGGAACTCACGAGTTTGTTCTGTATCTGCTCAAGCTCAAATAGATTATGAATATTTTCCCGGTATTCATCGGATGAAGAAATCTGGTCTTCCAGCTTCTTGACAACATCCCTTCTCAACTCTTTTTCATCCTGGTCGGGGGCCTGTTCGTTATAGTCAATGGCGCGGCCGGCTGCGGCGTTTATCACTGCATTTTGAAGGGAGTTCTCAAGACCGTTTATTGATCTGCCGTTTTTGGATAACCTGATAATAGATGGTTTGGCTTTTGGGTGAAGGTTTCGGAATTTGTCCGTGAGCATCCGGTCGATCACATCAAGAGCCTGTTTTTTATGAGATGTTATTACAATGGATTTTCTTTCCTGATTTGCCCAATAAGCAATCGCGGCAATCGTATGAGATTTTCCCGTTCCGGGCGGGCCGTCAACGACAACGATCTTATTTGGGGGATTATTAAGGGCAAGAAGAATTCTTCTCTGGGAAGCATTCAGATTTAACGGGCTGTCAGAGATGTACCTGCCCGCGCTTTTAAGCGGATATTTCTTCTTGAATTCGTTATCCACCTTGTCCTGGGTGTTTTCCACGTTTCCGCCGATATAATCTGAAATAAAATCGACGAATTTGCTTTCTCCGCCCGATTCAAGGTGCGTCATTATTTCCGAATAGTCCAGGAGCTTTTTATTCTCATTCCGAACGACCTGAAATCCGATGCGACATCTAATATCCGGATAAACTTCTTTTGGGGCCTTAATCGGCCTGAAATGAGACTCCAGCACAAAAGGTTCATTCCAGCCGTACTGAGATTGCAGGAACACCTCTATCCCGCCAAGATTGGAAGAGGCGTTATCGAGGGTTGAAGACCGAGGGGTGGTAAGAACTGCCGGGAATTTGAAATAATTAACCGCCGGTGTATTGATCAGCAAAAGATCCCGGTCAAAGGAAACCACGACTTCCTTATTGCCGAGAACCGGATTAACCTCCACGAAATATATGGGGTACCCTTCACCGGTGTTTTTATCGTCCCGTTTGCGCAGTTCGTGAAAAAATAAATAGATTGTCCCGACGGTGTTATACCTTGCGTATTTTTGAATACTGGTAAACAGGTCATATAAGACTATGTCGTCAATGGTTTCCTTGAAATACTTTTTGATACTGTCAAGATATTCTTCCCCGGTTTGGTTATCGCGCGCGATAGCCTGAAGCGCGTCAAAATGTTTTTTCAGGTAATTGACAGAATTGAAGGTTGAGGCAGGAATATGCTCAATGCCAAGCTCCCCTTTAAGACGGTTTATCTTTCTTTCCTGCAATTCTACGAGGATGAGTTCGATCTGCTTTCTAAGGGCAAGGTTGTATTTACGGCAGCCATCAAAAAATGTCCGTGAATTCTGTTTTTCGATCTCTTGTTCTGAAAGGTCGGTGTTATCAGCGGCCCGCAGTCCTTTTTCGGTTGCAATAAAGACGACATCCCGCTCGGCCACCTTTTGAATTTCCTGCTCAATACATGATTTCAGATATTCCGGGCCAAATTTATCAGATAATGCCTTGTTGATCTCCAACAGGACTTCATCGCCTGAAAGCGAAAGAACGTGCTCATTATTTTTTACTGTAAGAGGGGCGCTGTCTCCGGTCTTTATCCTTTGTAGAAGTGTATCTTGAAACTCTTGGAATATTGCCAGATCAAGGGTCAGCTCATTGTTTGTCCATCGGTAATTTATGAGTGTCCTGAAATTGAACCTTGTTTCAGTAAATGCCGCAAAGTAATTGAGGATGTTTGCAGATAATCTAATTGCGCTTTTTTTGTTTGGCATTGGATCCATCCCTCAGGTTCGCCGGATCGATAATTCCTTCAATTCCTTTTTTAGAAATCGAGTATTGCCGTGGTTTTAGGTATAATGAAAAATTAATATTATAAACAGGATTGTCTGGATTGTAATTGCAATATTAAAGCATACATAGCGGTTTTCACGCCAATTTTCTGTATTGAACATCAAACATTAAAACAGCCCTGGAAAAGTTTTGTCATCAGCTCCGGAGGCGGTTCAGTATTATCATTCAGCGCCTCAATGATCAGTTTCTTTTCTTCGTCTGTAAGATCGGCCGTTGCCATGAAATACTCCTGGATTCTGAACGATCATAGGCATTCTATCTAATGAAGAAGTCTGCTGCAAGCTGCGGGGTTAACGACTGAATTTACCAACCGGAAAAACTATGATGAAGTTGGCAAATGCGATTTTTTATACAAAATTACGGAAATGCAAAAAACGTAACATAAGGTCTGTTATGTGCTGTCGTATATTTTGGGAACAAATAGAACCACTTGATTTGTCAAACCTTTGCTCTAATTTGAATATTTGTTCTTATCGCATTATAAAGTTTAATTTCTTTTTCATGCTCAAAGGTGACAGATATACAATAATCCTGAATACGATTTTCATCGTTTATCCATTTATTGAAATTCAACAAAACTAAAGAGATTGGCGAAGATGGCGCTCTTTTTGGTTCTCTCTTATACTCCTTCCACGCTTTTTGATGACAGCCTGCTTTTCTTGTGTTGGCTCCAGGGAAAAAATCATCGATCTCAAATTTTTTTATATCGTCTGGTACGCCTTTTCGTTCTGTATCTTCTGAAATTATCCCATATTTTTCCACCAATACCTGAGGATTCACTGAATGAAACAGATGAAATTCCATCCGATTGCCAAGATAGCTGTCTCCACGGGTGGAACGGGTCTCAGGGTTAAAGGTCAGAGCTACTGTAATCTTCTTTTTTCCTGATTCTGAAAAAAATATTTCAGGCAGTTGCAGTGAGTAAACTTTTATTTGATTCAAGCCAATTCGTCCTTCATCAAATAGAACAGCTCTGTTATCAAAAGAGTTGACAGCTCTATCATAATCGGAAACACCAAAACCACATACTGATAAATGTTCTTTTAAGGCATTGTCTTTATTTTTTGAGCCATAAAAATACTTATCCGGCACAAATGGGTAATCAGCGCCGATAAGCAGCATATTATTAATAAAGTTTGCTGATTTATATGGAAACTTATTTGCTATTCTTCCAGCAAGGCAAGCAACTTTTGGAGCCGAAAAACTGGTACCATAATCAAACCTGATAATATTTTCTGTTGTTTGATTGTTTAACAGCGCTATTTTACCTCCGATATCTTCAGAAATACGGCCATGATTTTTGTAAAGAATCAGATTGCCGCCATATTCAACAAGCTCAGGTTTTACCATACCATTTATGCCATGTCCGGTTCTTGAAAATGGAGATGGTTGATACTCATTGGCAATCGCCGTTTTTATCTGCTCTGCGCCATATCTTTCTTTTTCAATTTTTACTTGATCTGCTATTGAGCCAACGGTAATAGCAAGCGCTGACGTGGCTGGATTGATAATTTTAAAGTTATCATTTTCAAGCAAATATTTAGGATAGTTGCCTGTTATCTCACTGATGGAATTATAAATTTTAAGCGGATCCTGATTTCCGGCAGAGACAATAAATGTCACTCCAGGATATGTATAGGCAAGCTCGTCAATCAATGCTGCAAGAGGAAGCTGGCGGGTATAATTTTTATGCCAAACTTCATCCTTGTTCCCCAAAGAAATATTTACAACCTTTATGTGATATTCGTGGTTTGAGAGAAAACTCTCAACCGCATCCTTAAATTGATGCTCAATAAGTTTTTCAGGATCGTAAGTTGCGTTTACAGTATTGCCATTAACATCTCTTTCCAAATACATCACTTTTGCGGAAAATATCCAGTTAGAAGGATCAAAGTACTTATCTTCGATGCACTTCTCAAGATCACCATAAGCGGCACAACCAGCAACTGCGGTTCCGTGTCCTGCAGTATCTTGAATCTCATTTTCACCTGTTTGAAAATTCTCTTCTCCGCCAACACACTTCTCCAGTAGAGGATGATTTGAGATAATGCCGGAGTCGATGATTAGAATACCGGCTGCGTTTTCATCCGGAGCATTCAGTTCCATTTCAGAAATATCAATACTTCTATATTCAAATGGATTGAAGGTAGAAACGAAAGGGCGATCAGCTCTGGCTATTTCTTTGAGCTCAATTATTTCGTTAAAGATTTTTCCGCTAAGCTTCACCCGCAAAAGCACAAACGATTTAGTTATAAGCTTATCTGTTATTCTAAAAATTGATAACTCAGAGTAAGTGGTTTTTAATTCAGTTATGAAATCCTCATTCTTCTGCGGATTTCCCATTTTCCACAATTCAATATCAATAAACTCTGGTGTGTCTCCGAGTGGCCGCTCACTTAATGCTTTGCCAATTTTTTCTTCTCTTGGAATATCGCGTAAAGACTCTATCGCATTAAAAAAATCATATTTAGGACCTTCATCAGAGCCGTAAGTTGAAAGTTTTTCCTTGAACCTGTATAAATCGTCATCATCACTGAAAACGATCCAGTATCCCTTTTTATTCTCTGCAATCGAAAGCACATGAATACCCATAGAAGCCAGTGTTTTTTCAAATGCTTCAGGTGCAACACTTTGATTTATCTCTATTTCATAAATCAGAGATGGATTCATTTTACCGGAAAATTTTCTTTTAATCTCCTGAAATGAAGTGGTGATTGCATCAGCTTTTTGAGATGCTGTCTGGGAAAATTCGCTTTTATTTCTTCCTGCAGGAATTGTAAAGCCACCTCCGCCACCCCGTTTTTGTCTCTCAGTAGCAGCATTATAAACCGGCAAAGAGAGATGTTCAT
>JAUWQK010000175.1 GCA_030611115.1 Deltaproteobacteria bacterium | reverse complement strand
CCACCAAAAGATAGGGGATTAATTGTAAGCATACAGGAAAATTAGGTTCAAAGCAAGCACTTTATGCAGAAGATGAATTGCCATAGAAACGTTCAGAACTTTTGGGACGGAGTACTAGTAGCAGTTTAGGCTTATGCATCTTAAGCAGCAATATCTATTGAGGCAGTTTTGGCTGGGCTTTTTTTAAAAATCTGGATTTCAGTTTATCGGCAAATCAGGATGAGCTTAAGATATTTCTTCAATAGCATCTGCGCAAACAAATGTCAATTAATGCGTTAATCTCAAAATCCACCACCTAACCTGCCGATATTTCATAAAATCTTCTTGATCAAGGCAAACGCAAAAGCAAACGCAGTTGGAAATTTTATATGTCAAAAGTATGTTTTGCTTGCTTAACCCATCTTTTTCACTTTAATGAGCCAATGCTCAAAATGAGCATTATTTTAGAACTCTTAAAAATTTAAGCCGTCCTCTTTATATTCTTCATAAGCCGTCCTCTTTATATTCTTCATCGGCTTCTTGCTCCGTGGTTGAATATCAGAAACAGTGAACCTGGCATGTGAATCAAATCCTTCTTGCCTGCCGGCAAGCAGGGATACCAGTATTGGTCAAAAACAACCTGGTAGAATTTGTGCCCAATTTGCCGTGAATTATAGATTAAACTTCCATTTCATTTTCTGTTTTTTTAAAATGCGTTTTCTCTTGTTTACACAAGAGATGCAATTACATCCGGATTTAACCGGATGCTCACCCAGCCGTTGGGCCAGTTCCCATGAAGCGTCAATCATTTCAATGATCATTTTTCTTTCTTCCTTTATAGAGCGTTGATTCTTTATCATAATCCAAAATCCCCCAGCTTATCAGAAACGCCGAATATCTCATCAAAGTATCTTTGGGCCTTTTCCTTTTGGCCAAATTTTTCTGCGAAAAGATAGACACGGTTCATGTCCAGAGGCTCGAAATTCTCAGGAATCAAACGGTTTTTGTATAAATTCATGACAGCAAGAATATCGCCTTTGTCTTTTTGGCTCCGGTCGGGATTATTTGCAATGGCCATCAATTTTAAAACGATGTAGTCGGTTGGCTGTAATACACGGTAAGTTCCGATCAATTCATCACCTGCAGGAATACTCCTTTTCAATATATCTTCACCTGCCGGTGTGTCCACAAACATAAAGTCAATTTTTCCAAGAACTCCCATTTCAGAATCAAACTGGGCAAAAGACCCGGTCTTCTGATAGCAGGTGTAGCCCAGTTTTTTCATGATTGATGATATTTGAGGCCAAAACAGACCTTGGGTTAAGAGGTCAATATCTGCAGTAAACCTTGGAAGTCCATACAAGCCCAATGCCAGAGCCCCGATCAATGAGTACGGAATTTGTTCCCGCACAAGACTATCCGTTATTATTTTGAGAACATTGGTTAGTTTCTTTGATGTCACGATTGCTTATTGCTCCTTCTACGAGACCATCAAAAGAAGATCTTTATTATTGCGAAGCCGGCTATAAGTAAGACCACAAATGTAATGGCAAGTATATTGAAATATTTGTCTATAAAGGTTTTAATCTTGGGGCCGAAAAGATAGATAAGCCATGCCACCAGAAAAAAACGTGCTGCTCTTGAAATTGCCGATGCAATTATGAAGACCGTAAAATTTATATCAAATGCCCCTGCGGATATTGTGAATACTTTATATGGAATTGGTGTAAATCCTGCAATACCTATAGCCCAGGCGTCGTATTGCATGTATAGTTCCTTGATATATTGCATTTTGTGGGTCAGGCCGTAAAACTGGATGATCTTTTCGCCCACAGTAATCATAAACTGCCATCCTATTAAATAGCCTAAACATCCGCCTATCAATGATCCTGCAGTACAAATCAGAGCATATTTAAATGACTTTTTTGGTATTGATACGGCCAGGGCTATTAACAATACATCCGGGGGTACGGGGAAGAAGGAAGATTCGCTAAGCGCGAGCAGAAATAATGCCCATGATCCATAGGGCGTTTCCGCCCAATGGAGAACCCATGAATAAAGGCGACGAAGCATTTATTGATCCCTCCATCCATGCTCACCAACAAGCTTGACAAACCTGCATCCGCCCATGTTTGTTTTGAGAATTCCTTCCTCATCCTTGTAAAGCCTGATTAAATCCTGGGAATATTGATCTCCTACCGGTAAAACCATTCGTCCACCCACGGCAAGCTGATTAACCAGCACCTCAGGTATTTCCGGAGCCCCGGCGGTAACAATAATAGCATCAAAAGGACTTTCATCAATCCATCCCGAGGTGCCGTCGGAATATTTGGTAACAATATTGTGATAGCGAAGTTTGTCGAAAAGCCTGCGCGTTTTAACAAAAAGGGGGTGAATTCTTTCTATTGTATATACACGGAATACAATTTCAGCGAGGATTGCTGCCTGATATCCTGACCCTGTTCCAATTTCAAGCACTCTGTCATCTTTGCCTAATTGCAGTGCCTGTGTCATTTCAGCAACAATATATGGTTGTGAGATGGTTTGCTGTTCGCCTATGGGCAGGGGGAAATCACCATAAGCTTGATCCATTAGGGCTTCGCTTACAAAAAGATGCCTTGGAACTTTGCGCATGGCACCAAGAACATAGGGATCTGTTATTCCGCGCGCTGCGATCTGTTTTTCAACCATTTCTTCGCGCATGCGCTCGTATTTTAAAGAATTTGCTGGCATAATTAATTTTAGCTATCGAATCAAAGGGTTTGCGTCAAGGATTTATACGCTGAAGATTTGTTCTTGTCTATAGCGAATGCGTGTATTATATGCAAAAGACAAAATAATTCTTTTATTTTTTATCTCAGGACAAATTTATGAGGAGCGAAAAACATCTAATAGTATCTTTTGTATTAACTCTCCTTATTATCAGCTTTGGTACGGTCGGCTACATGGCTATAGAAGGCTGGGAGATTTTAGATGCTTTCTATATGACTGTAATTACGATGGGCACCGTTGGATACAACGAGGTCCATGAAATTAGTAAGACAGGACGATTGTTTACCGTTTTGCTTATCTTCTTTGGAGTTGGTTACTTTGTGTATCTGGCGGGTGTAGTGGTACAATTTATGGTTGAAGGAAGAATGAGAGCCATATTGGGGAGGAGAAGATTGGATAAAAAAATTGATCGATTAAATAACCATTATATTGTTTGCGGATATGGACGTATTGGAAGGGTCCTCTGCAAAAATTTACAAAGAAAGCCGCTTGCCCTGGTTGTTATAGAGAAAAACAGAGAGCTGATTCCGGTAATGGATGAAGATAAAGTTCTCTATGTATGTGGGGATGTATCGGATGAGGCAAATCTTATTAAGGCTGGAATAAAGCGGGCAAAAGGACTTGTTGCTGTGTTAGCTACTGATGCGGATAATGTGTTTCTTGTCTTGACGGCAAGACAGCTTAACCCGGATATTCATATAGTTGCACGGGCGTGCCATGTCGAATCAAAGTCGAAATTACGGGCAGCCGGGGCAAACAGCGTTGAATCCCCATATGAAATGGGTGGTGTAAGTATGGCCCAGAGGATACTTCGCCCTACGGTAACAAACTTTCTTGACCTTGCTTTTACTTATTCGCGCAAAGATATTCAGATGGAGGAGATACCTGTAAGCTCATCTTCAGCTCTATCAAACGTGATGTTAAAGGATTCAGGTATCAGGCAGCGGTTTAATCTTATAATAATTGCAATAAAGAAGTCAGATGACAGCATGTTGTTTAATCCTTCGTTTGAAACACTTATCAAAGCCGGAGATACCGTCATAGCGGTAGGGGAAGAAACAAATCTAAAGAAGCTGGAAGATATATTGAATCCATAGAGAGCAGGGGGCAGGGATCGGGTGTCAGGGATTAGGG